>CAZZHN010000033.1:0-30800 GCA_964654065.1 uncultured Solibacteraceae bacterium | reverse complement strand
TCGATTCGAGCACGATCGGGTGCTCGTCGTCGCAAATCGTGTCGCCGGTCGAGACCGTTTTCAATCCGACCGCGGCGCAAATATCGCCTGCCAGGATCTCCTGAATCTCTTCGCGCTTGTTGGCGTGCATGCGCAGCAGGCGGCCGATCCGCTCCTTGCGCCCCTTGGCCACGTTGAAAACCGAGTCGCCGGATTTGAGCGTACCCGAGTAGACCCGGAAAAACGCCAGTTGGCCGACGTACGGGTCGGTCATGATCTTGAAAACCAGCGCCGCAAACGGCTCCTGGTCGGAAGCATGACGGACCAGCACCTTCTCGGGATCGGACACGTCGACGCCTTTGATCGGCGGGACATCCAGCGGCGAGGGCAGGTAATCCACCACCGCGTCCAGCATGGTCTGCACGCCTTTGTTCTTGAACGCCGTGCCGCAGATCACCGGGAAGATCTTCAAAGCGATGGTTGCCTTGCGCAGACCCGCGCGAATCTCTTCGTTGGTGACGCCGTGGCCTTCGATGAACTTTTCGAACAGCTTGTCGTCGAACTCGGAGATGGCCTCGATCATCTTCTCGCGGTATTCTTGGGCCTTCTCTAACAAGTCGTCCGGGATCGGTTCGGTATCGTACTCCGAGCCCAGCGTCTCGTCGCGCCAGATGACGGCTTTCATTTCCACCAGGTCGACGATCCCCTTAAACTGGTCCTCGGCTCCGATCGGCAGCTGAATTGGCACCGGCCGGCACTTCAACCGGCTGACAATGGTATCGACCGAATGATAGAAGTCGGCGCCCACGCGGTCCATTTTGTTGATGAAGCACACGCGCGGGACATCGTACTTATCGGCCTGGCGCCACACGGTTTCCGATTGCGGCTGCACCCCGGCGACGGCATCGAACACGGCCACCGCGCCATCCAGCACGCGCAGGCTGCGCTCCACTTCCGCCGTAAAATCCACGTGACCCGGAGTATCGATGATGTTGATCTGAATCTCGCGCCATTCGCAGGTGGTCGCGGCGGAGGTGATGGTGATGCCGCGCTCCTGCTCCTGTTCCATCCAGTCCATGGTGGCGGTGCCTTCATGGACTTCCCCGAGCTTGTGCGTGCGGCCCGTGTAATAGAGGATGCGCTCGGTCGTGGTGGTCTTGCCGGCATCGATATGCGCTGCGATGCCGATATTACGCATCCTTTCGAGCGGGATTGTTCTTGCCATAAAAACTTACCTTGTTCTCAAGCCTTCCGCTGCCTGGCGGCTGGTAACGCACGCAGTTACCGGACGCCGCGGGCCCGGCACTTCACCACCGGTAATGAGCGAATGCCTTGTTGGCTTCCGCCATGCGGTGCACATCGTCTCTCTTCTTGATCGCCCCGCCGCGCAGATTGGCGGCGTCGTTCAACTCGTTGGCCAGCTTCTCGGGCATGCCCTTTTCCGCGCGGGAACGCGCGTTGATCAGAATCCACCGGATGGCAAGCGAGGTGCGCCGGTTCTGCGGCACTTCGATCGGCACCTGGTAGTTGGCGCCGCCCACGCGCCGCGTCTTCACTTCGAGCAGCGGCTTGGTGTTCTCCACCGCCTTCTTGAAAGCCTTCAGCGGGTCGTCCTGGGTGCGCTCGCGGAGCTTGTCCATGGCGCCATAAAAGATGCCCTGCGCGACGGTCTTCTTGCCTTGCCACATCATCGAATTGACAAATTTCTCGACGAGCGTGGAGTTGTAGACCGGATCCGGCAATACCTCACGAACAACGGCTCTTCTTCTACGTGGCATAGGTACCTGCTATTTGGGCCTCTTCGCTCCGTACTTCGACCTGCCCTGCTTGCGGTTGGCGACGCCGGCGGTGTCCAGTGCGCCGCGAATCACGTGATACCGCACGCCGGGAAGATCCTTCACGCGGCCGCCGCGGATCAGCACGATCGAGTGCTCCTGCAGGTTGTGGCCGACGCCGGGAATGTACGTGGTGACTTCGATCCCGTTGGTCAGCCGCACGCGGGCCACTTTGCGCAGCGCCGAATTCGGCTTCTTGGGAGTGGAGGTGTAAACGCGCGTGCACACCCCGCGCTTCTGCGGGCAGCTTTCCAGAGCCGGGCTCGAGGTCTTCCACCGCGGCGGTCTCCGCCCTAAGCGCACAAGTTGGTTAAAAGTTGGCACGAATCTTCCTCTTTGCGTTGAAACTCATCCGGCAAGCGCAATCCGCGACATCCGGATCCCGCACCGATTCTCCACACAACAGGCCTTTTTCGAGGCCTCAAACAAGCGAGGATTACTAGCTTTTTTGACAGGCCCATGTTCCAGACGGGGTGACCGGTGGAACCTCGGGGCCTCACTCCCAGCCGGGCTTGTCACACAACAAGCGGTAGCACAGGAGCAGAAAGCGACACTCGCGGAACCTTTCCATAATACCCGAAGTGGGCGAAAAAGTGCAAGCGGGGGAAAAAAGGCGATTCGGCCACGTCCGTAGGGGCCGGGCATGACCGGCCCGCGCTGCGATACCCCGATCAAATCGTCGGATTCTCCAACGCCATGCTGATCGCCCGCAGCTTCCCAGGGAGTGCGGACTCGCCATGGACACCATTCTAAGCTATTGATTCCCAAGGACACGCATGGCACGAAAAATGTGCGGCCGCATGGAGGTCACCAGCGCCAGAGACATCCCGGCGATTGTGAAGGTGGCTTCGATCAAGCTTCGGCACTGAAGACTGCGGCCCAGTGTACGGGGTATACTACCTCAGCAATTGGTAGTCGAGGGAGGGCTCTGCCAGGCATGTCTATAAACCGCATCAGCAAGCAGGCGGCACTCGTCATTGCTCTGCTCTTCGCCCCGCTGCCGTCGTGCAATGCGCCCGATAGCGTCGCCCGGTTTTGCTCCTCCGCCGTGGTCACGCTAAAGACCGGTGACGCCGTGTTCGATGACATGAAGGCCTCCTGCATCCGCGACGCGCAGACTTTTGAGCCCTTCGGCGCCTTCGCAGCCACCGACCCGAATCCAGCTGCTTGCGACAACATCGGCAAACAAGCCGATGGACTCAAGGCCGCCTCGAAACTCGTCCTGAACTACTTCACCGCCTTGAATGACGTCGTCAACTTCGGAACCAGCAAAGCTGGCGATGACTCGAAAGCCCAGGCGGCCAAAGCATCTTCGCTAGCCAAGCTGAGCGCGGCGCGGCAGACTGCGCTGGAATCCGTTGCGGGTTTCCTGGTGCGCACGGCCGCGACCGGTTACGAGCAGAAACGGATGTGGGAGGAGATTATCAAAGTCCACGACGATGTCAGGGCGGTTCTCGATGGCCTCGGCGAGGCCGTGGGGGTGGCTTATACTCAGCAACTGCAGGACGAGGAGCAAAAGACTGCCGCTCGCTACAAAGAGTTCCTCTTGCAGCACCAGGGCGCTGCCGATGTGATCCTCACCCTGGACTCGCGCTGGCAAAGCGATCGCGCCAGCTTCGCTGCCAAACAGAAAGCGGCCCAGAGTTACAAGGCCGCGCTCGATACGCTAGCCAAGGGCAATGACGATCTGGCGGCCCACGCCCGCGGCTTCAAGGCGAAGGAACTGTCTGGCCTGCTGAGCCCGTATGCCGCGCAACTGGAGAGTCTGGCCCCGGTAATTCAGAAGGCGTTCTAGGAGGCGCAATTGATACAGATCGATCCCGTCAAGCAGGCAGAGGAACTGGCGCAGATCTTCTTCAGTCTTTCCAACTCAGCGAGCAACTTCCGCCTGGATAACTACAACGCGCTCTCGCAGGCCCAGCAGCAGCAGCTTAAAGACCAGGCGCGCGCGCTGACCATGCGCGGTCAACAGTGCACGGCCGATGCCCTGGGCGCGATTCTGCAGGACATCCAGCCCCACCTGCCCGGTATCAAGCAGGCAACGCAGGATGCGCAAGACGCACTGGCACGCCTGAACGACGTAGTCAAAGGGCTGGCGATTGTGGATGCCGCCGTAGCGCTGGCCGGTTCCATTATGACCGGCGACATGGCGTCGATCGGGGGCAACGTACAAGGCCTTTTCGACGCAGTCAGCCCGGCCAAGAAGCCCTAGCCGTCGTGGAGCAGTCTGTCCAGGCTGCTGAGCGGAGAGTCATCTCGGCTTTTCTTCGCGAAGTCTGTCTCTCCGCCCTTAGCGAGTGACCACCGCGGTCAGTGGCGTATTTCCCGAGGACCCGCCGACGAAGAACTTGTACTCTCCCGGCAGCATCATCCAGTCGTCCTTCTGCTCATCGAAGATCGACAGGAACTTCGGGTCGAGCGGCAAAGTGACCGTCTTCGACTCGCCGGCCGCGAGCGCGACCTTATCCCACGCCACCAGCCGTTTCGGCGGTTCGGCTGCCGCGGAGGGCAATCCGGCGTAGACCTCGACGATTTCAGTCCCGGCGCGCTTGCCCGTGTTCCGCACCGTGAACGACACGCTGCCGATGGAGGCCTTGAGGCCGGAGTATCCGAAGGTGGTGTAGCTGAGGCCGTGGCCGAAGGCGAACAGCGGCTGTTTGTCCTCGGCATCGAACCATTTGTAGCCAACCTTGAGACCCTCGGTGTAATCGATATCGAAATCCGGCATCCGGCCCCGCCCGCCGCCGGGCGCCAGTTTCAGGCCGGGGATTTCCGGGTGCGGCAGATCGGCGTCGGACTTGGCGAATGTGACCGGCAGCTTGGCGCACGGGTTGACGTCGCCGAACAGAATGTTGGCGGCGGCCTGAGCGCCGCGGATGCCGGGATACCAAACCTCGAGAGCAGCGCCGACCTGCCCGATCCAGGGCATGGCCGCGGGGCCTCCAGTCTCCAGCACGACGATGGTGTGCGGATTGGCAGCAGCCACTGCGCTTACCAGATCATCCTGTTTATCAGGCAGCGCCAGCGTGCGCAGGTCGGTGCCTTCGGTGGTCCACTGGTTCACGAAAACGATGGCAACCTCGGACGCCTTGGCGAGCGCTGCCGCAGCGGCAAGGTCTGCGCCGTCGTTGAATTCCACCTTGGCTCTGGGCGCCTTGGCGCGAATGGCCGCCAGCGGCGAGGAAGGAAACCATACGGGCTGGTTCCAGCGGGACGGACCAGCACCCGGCGCATCCACCTGGGCCGACCCTCCGCCGGAGAGCACGCTGGTATCGGCGTGAGATCCGATCACCGCGATCGACTTGACAGCCGCGGCATTCAGCGGGAGTTGGCCCCGGTCATTCTTGAGCAGCACCGAGCCCTGCTCGGCGATCCGCTGCGCGGTTTCAGCGCCGGCGAAGGGGTCCACCACGCGGCCGTGCGCCGGGTCGTCCACAATGCCAGTGGCGAATTCGGTGCGGACAATGCGATGCACCATGTCGTCCAGACGCGCCATGGGAACGTCGCCGCTGGTCACTGCATTCTTGAGGGCGTCACCGAAAAACCTGCCGCCCGGCTCTTCGTTATCCAGCCCGGCCAGCGCGGCTTTGCCGGTCGAGTGGGTGGCGCCCCAGTCGGAAATCACGAATCCCTTGAACCCCCATGCCTTCTTGAGAACGCTGTCGAGCAGGTAACTGTTCTCGCAAGCCCAATCGCCGTTGAGTTTGTTGTAAGAGCACATCACCATGCCGGGATCGCCCTCGGCCACGGCGATCTCAAACGCCAGCAGGTCGGTTTCGCGCATGGCGCGTTTGCCGAGCTTGACGTTGCCGATGTTGCGTCCGGTTTCCTGGTCGTTGAAGGCATAATGCTTCACATCGCCGATCACGCCCTGGCTCTGCAGCCCCCGAATCCATTGCGCCACCAGCTTGCCGGCAAGAACCGGGTCCTCTCCCAGGTACTCGAAATTGCGCCCGTTGCGCGGCTCGCGCGTAATGTCTGCTCCGCCGCCCAGGGAGACGTTATATTGCTGGTCGCGCAGTTCGCGGCCGATCAAAGCGCCGTATTCGAAGGCGAGTTTCGGATCCCAGGTGGCGGCCTCGCCGATGGTGGATGGCAGCAGCGTGGAATAGCGCCCGCGCTCCGCCGCGGCCCGCACACCAACCGCGGAATCGGCCAGCTGCAGATCCGGCAGGCCCAGCCTGGGAATACCCGCGATCACGCCGGCGCCGCCGTTGGAGCGCTGGCCGGCCTGGTTGAACCCGCCAGCGCCATGGACCAGTTGGATCTTCTCGTCGAGCGTCATCTGTTCCAGGACCAGATCGGCCCGCTTGTCAGGAGACAGGCTCTTGTCCATCCATGGCCCATGAGCCGGCTGGGGCTGTGGAGCCTGAGCCGTGGCCGGCAGGAGAACCAGCACGGCCACGGTTCCGGCCATGGCGGCTGCCAGCGCCAGGTTTCTATTTTTTGTTTGGTGCTTCACGATGTGCGACCCTTCCCTCTAACGAACGAGCGCCGCCAAAGGGCCGCACCCGAGGATTTCAACCCAGAAATCTGATTTTACCCACTAAAGGTCGGCACAGGTGAATGTCGACAAATCGATTCGCCGGTCCCCGCTCCATCACGCCTGGGACCGGCGCCGCTTCGGAGATTAGTCTACTTCAGTTCGATGACGATCGCTTCCATCGGCTTGTCGGTTAGGTTCTCCGGCAGGTGCTTTCCCGCCGGCGTAAAGTTGGCGTCACGAGCTTTTACTGCGCTGTCCTGTGAAGTGCCGTCAGCCATCGTGAACTTGAAATGGGCGTCGGTCATGAAGACGGCGACCGCGTTCGGATGTTCGTGCATCACGGATTTCTCATGCGGCCCGTACTTGGCGCGCAGTACGCGAACCCTGTCGTTCTCCAGCACCACGCTGTAATGCTTGGGGTCCACTTTCACCGGATCCATGATTGACTTCATCGCGGCAGCGGCCGGGTGGCCTTTCAGTTCCACCAGAATCGACTCCGTCGTCGCGCTGGAAAGATTCTCCGACGCGTGTGTGACGGCTTTGGAGTAGGCGACAGCGCCCGCTTTTGTTTTCTCCTCGCTGCTTTTCCCATCGGCGAACGTGTACTTAAAATCGTCATTGGTGAATCCCACGGATACGTAGGCGGGGTGCGAGTGCATCGGCACCTTGACGTGGCCCGCCTCGGTGAAGCGGAGTACACGGACCTGGTCATTATCAACCAGTACTTTCACGAGCTCAGGCGCTACTTTGACGACATCCTGGGCGAAACCCGCTGTGGCAGTCAGGGCCACAACGGCAAGTAGTGTGCGCATTCTCTTTTCGGTCCTCTCTCGGTCCCCGGCAACGGCCTTCGTCATGTCATTTCGACGAGGTAGCCGAATCGACCAGTTGGCTCCATCGAGCGGGTCCAGTGGCCTTGGCGGGCCTGTTAAGTATACACGAAACTGTGTATGTTTTCGCACAGAATCTGCTTTGACCGCACGGTGCGCCGGCGCCAAACACGCCAGCAGCGCGACCCGGGAGTGCGCCAGTCTCTGACCGGCGGAAACGCCCGGCTAATCAGGCGGTCTGTTGCGCGGCCTTGCGAGCTGCAGCGGAGTCGAAGCTTTCGCCGTACATGGCGGGCACCTTCGCGCCCATCGGGCGAAGATACATCGACAGCTGACCGCGGTGGTGGATGGAATGATGCAGCACGAATCCCAGAAACATCACGGCCGGCAATTGGAAGACGCCGCGGAAATCGACGACCTTGAGCAGCTGGTCCTGGGACAGTTTCGTCATCGTTTCGATGTGCGATGCGAACTCGCCGGAGTACCAGGCATTGAGATCGGCGGAGGTCTTGATTGACTCCAGCCGGGGGCGCGGGTTGAATTCGAAGCCGCCGGCCGCCACCGCGTCCATAAACCGCATTTCCGTTACCGCGATGTGCCAGGCCAGGTCCAGCGCGCTCTTGGAGATCGTGTCCGGACGGTAGTCGCCCTTATCCAGTGGAATGGCGGCGATCACGCTCTTCGTAATCCGGTGCTCGTTGTTAAGCCCCGGAAGATACACGCCATGGAGCAGAAAAGCGGCCTGGTCGGGTGTGAGTTGCGGCATGGGTTCAGGATACCGCGTCAGGGTACTGCGTGAAGGTGCGCTAAATCACAGAGCCCAACGGACTCTCTAGAGCAGATCTTCGCGCTGCCGACGCTCGAGAGCCTTGACCACGTCTCCGACCTGTTGGGCACGGTCGCGGCGCGTGACCAGCAGCGCGTCGGGGGTATCGATCACGATCAGGTCGTCCACTCCGACCAGCGCGACTGTCTTGCCGCGGGCATCGACAAAGTTGTGGTGCGCATCCAGGCAGACCGAATCCCCCGTGATCACGTTGCCGTCGCCGTCGCCGGCCAGCAGTTCATAAACCGCGTTCCAGCTTCCCACGTCGTTCCAGCCGAAATCCGCGGCCGCAATGCCGTGGACGCCGGCCGCTTTTTCCATCACTCCGTAGTCGATGGAAATGTTGTCGCAAAACGGAAACGCCTGCCCCAGCCTGGCTGCGAACTGGCGAGCGCCGAAGCGGGGTAGGGAGGCGAGCAGGGTGGCCGTCTTCGGGAGGTGCTGCCGCATCCGGTCCAACAGGACGCCGGCCCGCCAGAAGAACATCCCTGAATTCCAATAGTAATTGCCCGCCGCCAGGTAGCGTTTCGCCTGGCTGAGGGCCGGCTTCTCGCGAAACCGCTTCACCGCAATAGGCTCCAGAGTTCCGGCCGTTGCACCGCGGGGGAATTCGATGTAGCCGTAACCGGTTTCGGGCCATCGCGGCGGAATCCCCACAACCATCAGGTGCCCGGCAGCCGCGCCGTGGAAGGCAGCCCGCACCACGCTGCGGTAGACAGCCGGGCGGCCGATCACGTGATCGGCGGGAAACACACCCATCAGCGCATCCGGGTCCAGCGAGCGGAGAATATGTGCCGCCAGTCCGATCGCAGGCGCCGTATTCCGCTGCGCCGGCTCGGCCAGCACCTGCGCCCTGGGCACGGCAGGCAGCTGCGCCACAATCGCATCGCGCAAGTGATGGTTGGTCAGGATCCACAGCCGCTCCGGCGGGATCAGCGGAGCCAGGCGGTCGACTGTGGCCTGGATCAGCGATCGCTCGCCGACCACGTTCAGCACCTGCTTGGCGGAGCGCCTGCGGCTCCGCGGCCAGAAGCGCGTGCCGCGGCCTCCAGCCAGGATCAGCCCGTAACAGTGTCGGTTCATTCAGTTCAGGGGGTAGCCGTGAATCAGCCGCAGTGTGCGGCTCCAGCGGGTCTTGCTCGGGAAGTGCTCCACCAGGTCCGCCACGTGCCGCCAGCGGAGAGTGGTCAACGCCTCCGTAGACGCGTCGTAGGACCAATAAATGATCAGCGGCTTGCCGATGATGTTGGCGCGCGGCACGAAGCCCCAGTACCGGCTGTCCAGGGAGGAGTCGCGGTTGTCGCCCATCGCAAAATAACTGTCGGGCGGCACCACTACCTCGCCGTTCCGCACGTGATTCAACAACATGTCCTGCGCCGCCGCGTCCACGTGAATGTTGGGTTCGTTCGGGAAGTTGTCCCGGTAGCTCTCGATGTACTGGGTCTTGTGATAGACGTAGGGCTCCTGCACCGCCTTACCGTTCAGGATCAGCTGCTTGTTGATCAGCCGGATGTGGTCGCCGGGCAAGCCGATACAACGTTTCACGAACGTCTGCTTGATGTCTACCGGATAGCGGAACACGATGATGTCGCCGCGCTTGAGGTCGGTGTACGGCAGGATGTGTTTGGAGACCGGTCCCGAAGGAGAGTAGGACAGCTTGTCCACCAGCAGGTGATCGCCGACCAGCAGCGTGTCTTCCATGCTGCCGGTAGGAATCACGTAAGCCTGCACCAGGGTAGTGAGGCCGAACAGCAGGAGGATGACGGTGACGGTCCACTCGGCGAGGAATCCCCGCTGCACCGGCACCAACGGCGCCTCCACCGGCGGCGCCGGCGGTTCCTGCACTGCGGCTGCGGTATTTTCCTCCACAGCCTCTCATTGTATCCACAATCCCTGTTATTCTGTTCTGGCAGAGTCCGCCAATCCGGCATTGCGAGAGGTCTCCGGGATTGAACTCCACCGCCGCGCCCGCTTCGCCAAACCCGAGTTCTGCCGCGCGGCGGCGCATGGTTTTGATGGTGGCCGGCGCCACCCTGCTCAGTGCGGCGGCGCAGATCCTGATGAAAATCGGGATGAACCACTTCAGCCTCAACCTGCTCGCAATCCTGACCAACTCGCCGCTCATCGCCGGGTACGCACTTTACGGTCTGTTCACGGTGCTGATGGTACTGGCGCTGCGGGAGGGTGAACTGTCGCTGCTCTATCCCATCATCAGCCTGTCGTATGTGTGGGTGACGGCGCTCTCTTACTTCATCTTTCACGACACTCTCAGTCCGCTGAAGCTGATCGGCATCGCCGGCATCATGGCGGGCGTCGCTCTGCTCGGCCGGGGTGACGGGCGGTGAATTCCACGCCGCTCAGTTCGATTCTGCTGGTGCTGTTCGGCTCCGTAATAGGGAGTTTCGGCGCGGTGTTTCTGAAGCTCGGCGCGGTCCGTTTGACGGGCGGCATCCTGAGCCTGCTGAACTGGCGGCTCGCGCTGGGTGTTGGCCTGTACCTGGGTTCCTCGGTGTTCTACGGCCTGGGAATCCGCCACGGGCAGCTCTCCGTGCTGTTCCCCATGGTTGCGGTCGGCTACATCTGGACCCTGCTGTGGGCTCGCCTCTTTTTTCACGAGCGGTTTACGCGTCCGAAAATGCTCGGGCTGGGCCTGGTGCTGGCGGGCGTCGTCCTGGTCGGACTCGGCAGTTAATCCGCAGCGAAACAGCACTCCGCTTGATCGCCCCCAGCGCCTCCCGAATCCGTGTGTACTAAGCTGAAGAGGAGTCTTCTTATGCTACTGTTACGACGCTCGATCTTGCCCGCTCTATTCCTCGCCGCCTGCGCCTCGTTGCAGGCCGACGTCACCATGCGAATGTCATTGGACATGAAGATCAACATGGCGATCCCAACCGGCGCTCCGCAGTTGCCCTTCAACGAGATGGTGACCCGCATCAAGGGCGACCGCAGCTACGCCTCCATGGGACCGATTATCGCCATCACGGACATCAGCACCGGCCGGGTGACGTTGCTCGATCCCAAAACACAGCACTACGCAGCCGTAGCCATGGCGGATTACGTCTCCAAACTCACCGGCGGCAACGGCGCGGCAGCCATGGATAACATGCCGGAGGAAGCGAAACAGATCCTGGCGAAGATCAAATTCGATACCGAATCGCGTGACACAGGCCGCACCAGCCGCATCCAGGGAATCGACGCCGTCGAGCGTGAGGTGGTGGTCAACATGTCGATCCCGGTCCCGATCCCGGGGCAGGAAAACGGCCTGCAAATCAATATGAAATTCCAGGTTTGGAAGCCAAAGCCGTCCGAACTCGAACGGGTGCCCGCGCTGCGGGAACTGGCCGCTTATAATCAGCACAAAGGCCTCAACGACCCCGCCACCCTGCTGCGCCAGATGTTTGGCAAAATGCCCGGGATGGGCGAGAATGCCGGCAAGATGGTCGAGGAGATCAGCAAGGGCGGCAACGTAACGTTGGGCATGCACATCGGAATCTTCATGCCGGGCCTGGCGAAGATGATGGAACAGGCGCGGGCCAAGGGCGCCGCCGTCCCCGATTTGCCGGACAGCGACAAGCCGCTCGCGGAAGTGAACATGGAACTGAAGGAACTCTCCACCGACGCGGTGCCGGAGGAGGTTTTCGCCATTCCCTCCGGTTACAAGGAAGCGCCCATGGACGAGCTGGTGAAAGGCATGACAGCCGCCTTCTCCGGCGCCAAGCAGTAAGCAGCGCGCGCTCACTGGACGAAACTCGCCGGCCCTGTATAGCCCGGGCGGCCCGCACCGCCGCAAGCTTGCCACAATCCTGCATTCGCAGTCTCGTCGCCAGCGTATAGATGAGTGGAGGTTGCTGTGAAGCATCTGATTCTGGCCGGAGCTGCTGCGGGTCTTCTGGCGGCCCAAACTCCCGACGTCAACTCGATCATGGCGCAGGTTGGTATTAACCAGGCCAAGAGCCGGGACGAGCGTGCACAGTGGATCTTTCAACAGAAGCAGACGCTGCGGATTGTCCGCTCCAACGGCAAGATCGCCCGCGAGGAGCACCGGGAGTACCTGGTACTGCCGGACCGGCGCGGCGTAAAGAAACAGTTGACTAATTTTGATGGAAAATACATGCAACACGGCACTTATCTCACATATGACAAGCCCGGCTACAAGTACAAAGGGCTGGATCTCGATGGCGATCTGATTGAGGACATGTCGAACGACATGACGGACCAGAAGGAATCGCGGGATGGGATCGAATCCGACCTGTTCCCATTAACTTACCATCAACAGTTGAAGTATACATTTCGACTGAAGGGAGGCCCGGAGAAGTACCACGGGCGCAAGGTCTGGCGGATCGCGTTCGAGCCCAAGGGAAAGGTCAGCATCCTCGATGCGGACGAAGGCGGCAACGCGCTGTGGAAGGGCGAGGCGCTGATTGATGCCCAGGAGTTCCAGCCGGTGGCGATTACCACCACCATGGCCTGGAAGATGCCCGCGGCCGTCCGTATTCTGCTGGGCACGAATATCAGGGGACTGGGGTTCAGCGTGAGTTATCAGAAGGTCGGCGATGGGGTCTGGTTCCCGGCCAGCTACGGCGGGGAGTTTGAAGTGACCGGTCTGTTCCTCTACAGGCGCACCATGAGCATTTCGCTGGTCAATAGCGGCTTTCGCCACGCGGACGTCAGCAGCAACATCGCTTTTGCGAAGGATGAGAAATAGACGGTGCTGATCGGAGCGGTGGAAACCGGGTGCGATTTCAGGGCGCTGGTGCGGCAGCATCAGGCCATGGTGTTCTCGATCGCGCTCCATTTCCTCCGCGACCGGGCCACCGCCGAAGAGGTAGCGCAAGAGGTGTTTTTCAGCTTGCATCGGAATTTGCACCAGATCGAATCGCCCGCGCACGCCGCCGCCTGGCTGCGAAAAGTTGCCGCGCAGCGCGCCATTGATGAAGGACGGCGCCGAAGCCGCAGGCCGCAGGTGGCGCTCGAGGATGTGGGCGAGCCGGCAGCAGGCGCCAAGCCGTCCGACCCGCTGCTGAGCGATCTGCTGCGCAAATTGGTGGCGACACTGCCGGAAGCGCCGCGGATGGTCATGGTGCTGCGCTACCAGGAGGATCTGGATCCCGCAGAGATCGCCGCCGCGCTGGAAATGCCGGTGGCCACCGTCAAGAGTCATTTGCAGCGCTCGCTGGCAATGTTGCGCGGGAAGTTGGTGCGCCGCGGCATAGGAGAAAGTGGATGGACTGGTTAGAAGACGAGTTGCGGCGGGCGCTGGCCCGCCAGGAATCGCCGGATGGTTTCGCTGATCGCGTGCTGGCCCGGTCCGGGCGTGGGTCGTCTGGCGCGCGGCGCTGGCTGGCTGCAGCGGCCATGGTGGTGGTCGCCGCGGGCGCGGGCGGAGCCTGGCGCCAGCACGAAGGAAACGAGGCGAAGCAGGAAGTAATGCTGGCAATGAGGCTCGCCTCCGCCCCGGTCCATCGTATTCAATCTGAAGTCAGGGGTATGACGCAATGAAATCACTCTTAATCGCTTGTCTCGCGGCGCTGCCGCTTCTGGCTGCTCCGCAGCAGTTTCACCTCAATCTCGACTCGGTGGCCGCCAAAGCCTCCGATCATGTGGAGGTGTCGCTGAACGCCTCCACGCTGCAATTCGCCGCGAAGTTTCTCGACTCGAGCGACCCGGATGAGGCGAAGGTCAAGAAGCTGATCGTCGGCATCGAGGGCATCTACGTCCGTCACTTCGAATTCAAGTCCGCCGGGGCGTGGAGCGAGGCCGATCTGGAGCCGATTCGCGCCCAGCTGCGCGGGCCGGAGTGGTCCAAGATCGTCGGCTTCGCCAGTTCCGAAGACGGCGAGAATGCCGAAATCTGGCTGCGCACGGTGGACAAGAAACCCGCCGGCGTGGCGATCATCGCTACTGAGGCAAAAGAGGTGACGGTGGTGAATATCGCCGGCAGCATCGATCTGGAGAGCCTTGCCGAGTTGGGCGGCCACTTTGGCGTGCCCAAGGTGAACCCACCCGATAAGCCGCACAAAGACGAGTAAGAAGTGGGGCAGGTCCCCGAGCTGCCGGCTCTGGCAATCCGTCTCTTCAATGCGCGCCGCGCCGTTGGCAGGTCGGGGACCTGCCCCACCGCCTCTCCCGAATTCTGGTACGCCGGATCAGGCGCGCCGGCATCCGCCAATGCTACGATTCCTAACGAACCGGAGCTTTTCATGGATGCCAGAGACAATCGCGAGGCCGGGCGCATTTCCGATGTGGTGGCCGCTTCCCTCGACGACAATCTGACCACCGGCGATCTGGCGCGGCGCGCGTTTCAAAGCCGCACCCAGTTCCACCGCGTGTTCCGGGCGCTGATTGAGGAAACGCCCGCCGCCATGCGGCGCCGCCTGCTCCTGGAGCGGGCGGCCTGGCACCTGGGCCGCACGGACTCGGCTGTCACAGAGATCGCGCTCGATGCCCGGTACGGCTCACTCGAAGCATTTTCTCGAGCATTCCGCAAGGCGTTTGGCGTTTCGCCCAGCTTGTACCGCAGAATGGGCGCTACCGCCTTCCGCCTGCAATCCGCCAGCGGCATCCACCTTCTGGCTCCCGGTTCACCTCAGAAAGGAGCACTCGAGATGGACCTGTTTGATCGCTTCGCCGGCTACGATAGCTGGCACACACGACACCTGCTGCAACACGCCCGCCAACTGACGGACGAACAATTGGACCGCAAGATCGACGCCGGCCTGAAGCTGGTTCCCTGGGAAGACCCGCAAGCCAGTCTGCGGCAGTTGCTGGACCGCGTTGTCCAAACCAAGGAAGTCTGGACCGCTGCCCTGACGGGCGGTCCCATGCCCGATGTATCAAGTCAGCCCGGACCGGAGACCACGCCGGCCCGGTTGCTCGACCGCTTCGAGCGGGCCGACGCGGCGTTCGAACGCGTGATGGCGGGCGTCCGCCAACATGCCGGCTGGGACGACACCTTTGTGGACGCGCTCTGCGAGCCGCCTGAGACCTTCACCTTCGGGGGCATGTTCGCCCACGTGGTCACCTACAACTCGTACCGCCGCTTGATGGCCGCTTCCCAGATGCGGCAATTCGGTGTGGAAGGCGTTGGTTTCGGCGACCCGATCGAGTATGAGCGTTCGGTAAGCCAGCCCGCGCTTACCCCCAAATGAGCCGTGGGGCAGACCCCCTGGTCTGCGGCCGGCGCCCCCGCGGCCGTCTTTGGTTCTTGGACAACCTGGCTCGTCGTGCAACCAGCGGGACGAGAACGTCCCGCGCAGACCAGGGGGTCTGCCCCACCGCGGCAATCAAGCCTCACACCGCTTGCAGCCGCGCTTCCACCGCAGCCTGGAACGCCGCGTCCTGGATGCTTTCCAGGTTGATGCGCACGTTCTCCAGCACGCCGGTCCTGGCGGCCGCGGTGAGCGCCTTGGCGACCGCAAGATCGGAGGAGAACCGCGCCGGCACCTCCAGTTTTTCCAGCCGCGAGCTCATGGTCGCGGCGCGCTCCAGCACTTCGAGAGGCACGAGCGCGGCGCCGTGCAGCGCTTCTTCGACAAACGGCGCGCGCTCTTGCTTCGGGCGTTTGTAAGCGGCCATGACCTGCTGGAACGCCTCGGCGTCGCGATCCACAGCGGCGGTAAAGAAAGCCCGATCTACCTCGTACGCGGCCGGATCGAGCTTCGCCAGACGCGAAACCATCGCGCCCAGGGCCGCGCCCATCGCGGCCGCGGCGGCCGAGGCGCTGCCGCCGCCCGGCGTAGCCGTGCCGGCCGCCAGCGCATCGAGGAATTCCGGCAGTCCGCTGCGTGCCGCGATCGCGTCGGCGATGCGATTCTCCAGCACCAGCTCCGGCCGGAAGTTTTCCGTGCGCAGAAAATACTCCGCCGCCATCTCGATCGCCTTGCGGGGAACCAGACCCACGATTTCGCTGCCCACCACCGGCACGCCATAGCGTTCGGCTTCGCGGCGCACGGTCTCGAACACGAGGTGCATAGGCGTCTGCTCGAAATCGGTGAGATTGATGGAAACCTGCGCCAGGTTGCGGGAAGCCAGCATCACGCCCATCGACTTGACGAAGCGGAAGCCGCCGCTCGAAAAGCGGATCGTCTTGGCGATGCGCTTGGCGATGTTCACATCCGGCGTGCCGAGGTTGACGTTGTAGGCGATCAGGAATTTGCGCGCTCCCAGCACAATGGCGCCGGCGGTGGGGTGGCACACGGGATCGCCGATATCCGGCGCGCGCCCCGCTTCCTTGCCCATCTCTTGCACCAGGGCTTCGAATTGCCCGCGCCGAATATTCTCGAGGTTGACCCGCTCCGGCCGCCGCGCCGCGGCTTCATACAGGTAAACGGGAACCCGGAGCCGATGCCAGATCTCGCCGCCCACCCGCTCCGCCAGGCGCACGCATTCCTCCACGGTCACACCTTCGATGGGAATGAACGGCACCACGTCTGCCGCGCCGATCCGCGGGTGGGCGCCCTGGTGCTTCGTCAGGTCGATCAGAGCCACCGCTTTTTCCACGCCCCGCAGCGCCGCATCCGCCACCGCGGCCGGCGGTCCTACAAACGTGAGCACGGAACGGTTGTGATCGGCGTCGGCCTCGCGGTCCAGCAGTGTCACCTCGGGAACTGCGGTGATCGCCTGCACGATCGCTTCCATCTTGGCCGCGTCGCGGCCTTCGGAAAAGTTCGGAACGCACTCTACGAGTTGTCGGGGCATAGGTTCTTGGGCTCGTTTCGGAACGAAACGCCGGCTAGGGCCGCATCGGAATCTTCACGCCGTGCTCTTTCGCGAACCGCACGGCTTCATCGTAACCCGCGTCGACGTGGCGCATCACGCCCGTGCCCGGATCGGTCGTGAGCACGCGCTGCAGTCGCCGTTCCGCCTCTTCGCTGCCGTCGGCCACCACCACCATGCCGGCATGCTGCGAATAGCCAATGCCCACGCCGCCGCCGTTGTGAATCGACACCCAACTCGCCCCCGCGGCGATATTCACCATCGCGTTGAGCAGGGGCCAGTCGGCGATGGCGTCCGAGCCGTCGCGCATGCCTTCCGTTTCGCGAAAAGGCGATGCCACGGACCCGGCGTCCAGATGATCGCGGCCAATCACGATCGGCGCTTTGATTTCGCCCGAACGAACCAGGCGGTTGATGGCAACGCCGAACTCGGCTCGCTCGCCGTAGCCCAGCCAGCAGATGCGCGCCGGCAACCCCTGAAAACGGATGCGTTTCTGCGCCAGCGGTATCCATCGAGCCAGCGTTTCGTCTCGGGGAAACAGTTCCAGGACCAGCCGGTCGGTGCGATGGATGTCGGCCGGGTCGCCGGAAAGTGCGACCCAGCGGAACGGGCCGCGCCCCTCGCAGAACAAGGGTCGAATGTATTCGGGCACGAAACCGGGGATGTCGAAAGCGCGCTCCACGCCGGCGTTCTTGGCGTGGGTGCGGATGTTGTTGCCATAATCGAAGGTCACGGCGCCGCGCTTCTGCAGCTCGAGCATCGCCGCAACGTGCACCCCCATCGACGCCGTGGACCGCTCGACGTAGCGGGCCGGATCGGAGGTTCTCAGCGCAGCCGCCTCGGCCAGCGTCATGCCGTGCGGCACGTAGCCGTTGAGTGGATCGTGGGCGCTGGTCTGGTCGGTGAGAACGTCGGGAACGATGCCGCGCCGCGCCAACTCCGGTACCACGTCGGCGCAGTTGCCAACCAGCCCGACCGAAATCGCTTCCCGCCGGGCTTGCGCCTCGCGAAGCGCCCCCAGAGCGGCATCAAGATCGCGTTCCATCCGGTCGCAGTAGCCCGTGTCCAACCGGCGGCGGATGCGGTCCGGGTCAACATCGATGCCCAGGAAGCACGCACCGTTCATGACCGCCGCCAGCGGCTGCGCGCCGCCCATCCCGCCCATCCCGCCCGAGACCACAAGCTTGCCCGCCAGCGATCCGCCGAAGTGCCTGCGCGCTAGCGCCGCGAAGGTCTCGAAGGTTCCCTGGACAATGCCCTGGCTGCCAATATAAATCCACGAGCCCGCCGTCATCTGCCCGTACATCGTGAGGCCCAGCCGCTCCAGGCGGTTGAACTCGTCCCAATTCGACCAGTGCCCTACAAGGTTCGAGTTGGCGATCAGCACCCGCGGCGCCTCCGGCGTGGTGCGGAAAATGCCCACCGGCCGGCCGGATTGCACCAGCAGCGTTTCGTCATTCTCCAGGGACTCAAGGGCACGGTCAATTGCATGGAAGGCCTCCCAGTTGCGCGCCGCGCGGCCCGTGCCGCCGTAGACGATCAACTGGTCCGGCTTCTCCGCCACTTCCGGATCCAGATTATTGTGCAACATGCGAAGGGCAGCTTCCTGGTGCCAGCCCTTGCAGGTGAGGGCGCTGCCTCGCGGCGCGCGGATGGCTGTGCCGGTATCCATATCAGCCCCAATCATAACGTGGGGCAGACTCCCTGGTCTGCGCGGGACGCCCACGTCCCGCTCTCGCCCGAGGGCCAAGTCTTGAGAAAACCGAGAAGGCCGCCAACGACTTCGGCCGCAGACCAGGGGCTGCTCGACGCGGCGCGTGGTTGTACCATAATCGCTTCGCGGTGAGGAACTTTCCGCGGAAAGCTGCGTAACCACCGGAGTGGGCCGGGCCGCTGAAGTGATTCGTGCGCGTAATGCTGCCTGCCTGCCGCTTTAACAGGAGAAACGAAATGCCACGTCGTCATCGAAGCCCGATCATGCTTGCCCTAATGAGTCTTGCTCTTGTCCTCGGTTCGAGCGCCTGGAGCCAGCCGGCAACCACCGCACCGGCCGCAACGCCCCGATATCGCGATCTCAAGCTCACCATCGACGAGCGCGTGGCGGACCTGCTCAGCCGCATGACGCTGGAGGAGAAGGTCGCCGAAATCTGCGGCGGGGACAATCCGAATGTCTCGTTGTTCGATTCCACCGGCACCTACAAACCCGAGCAGGCCAGCGAGGTGCTACGCGGGCTCTATGACGAAAACTCGACCTACACGCCGCGGCAGAACGCAATCATTCACAACGCCGTGCAGCGCTACCTGCGCGAGAAAACCAAATTAGGCATTCCCTGGCTGTTCATGAGTGAAGCGTTGCACGGCTTCATGAGCAGGGGCAGCACCAGTTTCCCACAGGCACTCGGGCTAGCCAGCACGTGGGACCCGGCGCTGGTCCGGCGAGTGTTCTCGGCCGCCGGCGACGAGGCTCGCTCCGCCGGCGTAGGCCAGGTCTTCAGCCCCGTGCTGGACATCGCGCGCGATCCAAGATGGGGGCGTACCGAGGAGACCTATGGCGAGGACCCGTACCTGGCGGCGCGGATGGGAGTGGCCGCCATCACCGGCCTGCAGGGCGACGAGTTCCGCATCGATAGCCACCACGTCATGGCCACCGCGAAGCATTTTGCCGTGCACGGCCAGCCTGAGGGGGGCACCAACACCGCGCCCGGCAATTATTCCGAGCGCATTATCCGCGAGAACTTTCTGGTACCGTTTCAAGCCGCGGTGCAAGAGGCCCACGTGGGCAGTGTGATGGCATCCTACAACGAAATCGACGGCATCCCGTCGCACATCAACCACTGGCTGCTCGACCAGGTCCTGCGCCAGGAGTGGGGCTTCCGCGGCTATATCACTTCCGACGGCGACGGTCTCCAAATGCTGGTGCAAACCCACCACGTGGCCGCCAACATGGCCGAGGCCGGACGCCTGGGGTTGGCGGCCGGAGTGGATTTCGACCTTTCCGACGGCTCCGTCTATCGCACCTTCATCGATCAGGTGAAGGAGGGCCACATCCCGGAGAGCGAAGTGAATCGCGCTGCGGGACGCCTGCTGGCCGCCAAATTCCGCCTCGGCCTCTTTGAGGATCCCTATATCGATCCCGACTACACCGAGAAGATCACCAGCGGTCCGGAGCATCGCAAGCTGGCCGTCGAAGCCGCGCAAAAGACGGTCGTGCTGCTCAAGAACGAGAAAAACCTGCTGCCGCTCGATCTGGGCAAGCTCAAAACCATCGCGGTCATCGGCCCCAATGCGGCCGACGTCCACGTGGGCGGATACAGCCGCGAACCGGGACACGGCGTCAGCATTCTGGATGGCATTCGCGCGCGCGTAGGCTCCTCGGCCAGCGTGGTTTATTCCGAGGGCTGCCAGATCACCACCGCCAAGCAGGGATGGCGCGGCTGGTATGAGAACGACGTCAAGCTGGCCGACCCGAAAGCGCAAGTGGAAAAGGTCGCCGCCGCGGTCGAAGTCGCGCGCAAGGCCGACGTGGCCATACTCGTCGTCGGCGAAAACGAAAGCACCAATCGCGAAGCCTGGTCGGAGAACCATCTGGGCGATCGCGATTCGCTCGACCTGCTCGGCGCCCAAAACGATCTGGTCAAGGCCGTCGTCGAAACCGGTACTCCCACGGTCGTCCTGCTGCTCAACGGCAGGCCGCTCGCCATCAACTACATCGCCGAACATGTCCCCGCCATCGTCGAAGGCTGGTATCTCGGACAGGAAGGCGGCACCGCAGCGGCGAGCGTACTGTTCGGAGATGTGAACCCGGGCGGCAGGCTGCCGATCACATTCCCGCATTCGGTCGGCGACCTGCCGGATTTCTATAACCACAAGCCCTCCGCCGACCGCACGTACGCTTTCAGCACGCGAAAACCGCTTTTTCCGTTCGGTTACGGTCTGAGCTACACCACGTTCAAGTTCGACAACCTGCGCGTTGAACCGACACAGATTGAGATTGGCGGCGTTGCCAAGGCGCGCGTGGACATCACCAACACTGGCTCTCGCGAAGGCGATGAAGTTCCGCAGCTCTACCTGCACCAGCGGGTGGCGTCGGTCACGCGGCCGGTCATGCAGTTGAAGGACTTCGAACGCATCACGCTGAAGCCGGGTGAGAAGCGCACTGTCGAGTTCACTATTGACGCGGACATGCTCTCGATGTGGAACACCGATATGCATCGCGTAGTCGAGCCGGGAATCTTCGACGTGATGGTCGGGCCGAGCTCGGCAGACACGAAAAAGGTCACGCTCAAGGTCGTCGACTTGAACGGCCAGGCCGGTACGCCCGCTGCGCCGAAGCCTAAGAATTCGGAGTCCGGCGTAGTCAGCAGCTTCGACGATCTCAAGATCACCGCCAACTTCGGCTCCTGGACCGTAATGACCGATTCCGTGATGGGCGGGAAATCGACCGCCACTATGGAAGCGGTTCCCGGCGGCGCCAACGGCTCCAAGGGAGCCATGCGCCTTGCCGGTGAAAACGTCAAAGGTGCCAGCTTCCTCTTTGCGGGCGCCGTTTACTCTCCCGGCACCGGCATGATGCAGGGCGCCGACCTCTCCGACAAGAAGGCCATCAGCTTCTGGGCCAAAGGCGACGGCAAGACCTGCCGCTTCCTGGTCTTCACCGAAAGCCAAGGCCAGAATCCGACCTTCCGCAGCTTCGTTGCGCCGCCAGAGTGGAAGCAGTACACGTTCTCACTGGCGAGCCTCGGCACCGATGGCCACGACCTCTCCGGCCTCGGATTCCTGAGTCCCGGCGGCGAAGGCAAATTCGAGTTCTTCATCGACGAGGTGGAGATCAAGTAGAGTCTTGGTAGGGCACGCTTCAGCTTGCCCGCCTTCCCTGGAGACCGCACAGGACGTACCTCTTTCGTTCCTCGCCTTGCCCGGCCTGCGGGCTCGGCTAAGAAAGTCCGATCTGTGAGAAGATCTTGGAAACAAGAGAACTCGCGATTCACGATCAGGGGGCGCGATCTGGTCTGCGGTTCCGCAGGTCGCCGCAACCGGACCGTTTGAGTCGTACCAGGGAATCGAGGATCCTCATGCCTTGTGATTTCGCCGTGCGCCGCGCTGCGGCCGGTCTTCTGCTCTCCGCTGTGACTTTCGCTGCGCCCATTCCACCGCCAGCACTGGATGCTCCCCTCGCCAAAAAAGCGGGAAAAGAGGCCGCCGTGTTTGCAGGAGGTTGCTTCTGGGGTGTGCAATCCGTGTTTCAACGGGTGAGGGGCGTCCTGTCCACCGCAGCCGGATATGCGGGCGGATCCGCGCAGACCGCCACCTATCAGCAGGTGACCACGGAAACTACCGGGCATGCCGAGTCGGTCGAGGTGATTTACGATCCGTCACGCATCACGTATGGCCAGTTGCTGCGGATCTATTTTTCGGTGGCCCATGACCCGACCCAGCTGAACCGGCAAGGCCCGGACGTAGGGACGTCGTACCGGTCGGCGATTTTCTACGCCAACGAAGAACAGAAGCGCCTGGCGCAGGCCTATATCGCGCAGCTCGATCAAGAGCGCGTTTTCGCCAAGGAGATCGTGACCGAAGTGACGCCGCTCAAGGCTTTCTATCGAGCCGAGGACTATCATCAGGACTACGCTTACCACAACCCCGGCAACCCATACATTCAAGTGTGCGACCGTCCCAAGATTGCTGCATTGAAGGAGCAGTTGCTCTTCGTCGAATACCAGCCCAAGAAATAGGCCGCCAGGCGGGGCCCCCACGAATTCGCTTGCTCCGGTGGCGTCGCGGCCCTCTGGCGCCGCGCGCGGCCGCCAGCGCGGACCCTTTTTACTCGACGGTAATGATACCTACGGTCGGCAGGTAGGAACCTGATGCCCATCCTCCGCGTGCGTCCCGTAATGGAGGATATGAGACCGTGTTACCTTTCCCGTCGTAGAGCCATATGACGTTGATTCTGTTGATGCGGCACCACCGCTGTGACCCTCTTGGTACGGTATCGACGATTGGGTTCTGCGCTTGAGTCTCGTAGAACCCTTGGGACTTTTGCATACGTTAACCGCCGTCTAAACTCAGGCTTGTGAAGGGTTTCCCGAGTCCGTCCCGGCGCATGGTTCGTCTCGCTGCGATTACGATTCCGGCATGTGGCATCGCCGCGAATGCGATCCACACGAATCGCGCAGCCGTTCTCCATGAGATTGCCGCCAGATTGGCCTTCTACGAGTGGCTGATGATGGCTGCGCCCGGCCCCTCGACGGCATTGACGTCGGCGCGAAGTGTTGACGGGAACTAGGAAGTCGGAGGCGAAAGAGCAAAGACGATGAAGAGGTTTTCGGTTCTGCTATTAGCGGGCCTGGTTGCGGCCGGCCTGGCAAACGCATTCAGCCTGAACGGTCTTGAATGTACGCTGGCGGGCGAGGCGGTTCCGGAGCCGGCAACTCTGGCGATGGTGAGCGGGGCCGTCGTTGCTCTCGCCACTCTGGTGCTGAAGCGCAGCCGGTCCCGGCACCACAGCCGAACGGGTGGCGCAATTTGACCCCCGAAAAGCCCGGCAGGCTGAACGACGGAACAACCGCAGCGGGCGATTTTCGCTGCTCCCTGCCTCTGCAGGAACACAGTTCCGTAGTCCTCGTCGCTGATGACGACGCTCTATTCCGCAAACTCATCACGCTGCTCATGCGGCAGGATGGGCATTTCGTCCTTTCCGCCGCCAATGGTCACGAGGGCTTGGAGATTTCACGCCGCTACCCCGGCTCCATCGATTTGCTGATCACGGACATGGAGATGCCCCGGCTCAACGGCACGGACCTGTGCACTCACCTGCTGGAGGAACGGCCAGGGATTAGGGTGTTGGTGTTATCCGGCGGAGGCATGAGCGAAATCATCAGCCAAAACGTCCGGTTGCCGTTCTTACCGAAACCATTCGACCCCAAAACCCTCAAGGCTAAAGTTCGGGCGATCCTGGACGCTTCCGATGAGCCGGCAGCGCAGTCGTTTGCCGCAGGCATGGCGTAATCGCGGCGGCAGCCTCGGATGGAGCTGCGCCCGGATCCGTCCGGTCAATGCCCAAATGCGGCCCCGGTGATGTTACCGCTCAGATCGTTGAACCCGTAGCTGTCTACTTTCGCGCTGTTCATGAGTAACGCGAAATTCTTCACGGGAGACCCCGCCGGCGTATACATTCCAACACCACAAATGACCACGCTGCCGCCGTTCAACAGCAAGAAACGTGACGGGCCTCCCGCTGGCGCGTCCTGGAGAAAGTAGCTGTCGGTCACGCGGACGAGGTTACAGGATGGTCGTCGACGACCACGTAGTCGTAGGCTACGGCGCTGGGAGCCGCGTAGTCCGGGTTCTCAAAATGGGTTCCCTTCACCACCACCTGGGCACCGGAGGTGCTGCCGTTGCCGACCCGCAGTTGGGCCTGATCGAAGGAGCAATCCGTAAAGACGACCTCCTGGCCGCCTCCCTGCACCCAGACGCTGTTCTTGTGCGGCGACGGAGCATCGGCGAATGTGACGTGGTTGAAGGCGATTTGTTCGCCGGCCTCCACCAAGCCCGACGGCAGCAGTAAGTTGACGCCCCCGTCGCGCACCATCCCGTGTTCAAACTGCGCCAGCCAGGTGTGCGAGCCCATCCTCAGATTCGTGCCGAAACTCTGGATCTTGAAATCGCTGAAAGCGATCCCCTCGGCGCCGTTCGCGCCGCCAAACACGATGCCGGTCGTGTTGCTCGCGCTGCCCGGCCCGGTGAGGGCCACGTCGCGCAGGCCGTAGCCCATGCGATGACCCGTGCCGCTGTCGAACGTGATGGCCGTGCCGTCGGCGCCCGTATAGGTGAGCGTCACGACATCGCCCGGGACACCGATCAGCAATGCTGGTTTTCCGTTCTGCGCGAACGAAATCGGCGTCGAGAAAGAGCCGCCTTCGCGGAGGACAATCATTCCCCCGTGGTCCGGCAGATCGGCGTAGGCTGCATTGATTCTTCCGCCGATGTCACTGCCCGGGTAATCCGACGCGACGCGGACCGAAGGGCCTTGTGGAATCGAGCTGTCAGCCGGACGCCCCACGCAGGGCGAAATGGCCAGAAAGCAGGCGACAGTCCAACGAAAACCGAATACCCCTCCACCGCATGCGCTACCGGGCCCCTCGACCGCCGACTGTTAACAATATCACGCTACGGCCGGTTTGTTAACAAATATCACGCGCTCTGCGGAGAGGATTCAGCCCCGAAGGGTTTCTGAAAAATCGGGCCGGCGCCGGCTAGACCGGGAGCACGTCGGCGAACACAAACCCGTCGCGCACAACCACTTCTCCTGAACGGACTTCGATCGGCCGGGAGAATGGGGGCGCCTCATGCACGAAGGTGTGAAACTCTCCGTTCTCACCACAGGGATCGATGCCAGGCGGCAATTCCTCCAGGAAGCTCCGGTCGAAATCGCGGCCGGCAAACGGCTTGGCGAGCTTGGACGGATCCACACAGGTGACTTTGGCTTTCACGCCCCCGGCAATCATCTCCAGCGCCAGATCATGTGTGGGAATCAGCCAGAGCGGAAAGAGTGGTTCCAGCCCCGTCCCCTGCAACTGCCGGATGCGGTAGTCGCGAATGTCCTGGAGAAAGAGGTCTCCGAATGCCACCGCCGTGATCCCCTCCGCAATCGCGCGCTGGCACACTGCGCGCATCCGATCCTCGTACTCCGCGTTCGAGCACGGCGAGGGCAGCTCCACCGCCCAGAGAGGCAGACCGGCGCGCTCCGCCTGGTATTCCACCAGCTCCCGCCGGACGGCGTGCATGGCCACGCGGTCCGCCTGCGAGTTGAAGCTGGTGACCAGCGCGGCCACCTCCACCTCCGCGTCTCGCCGCAGCATGTGCAGCGTCCAGGCGCTGTCTTTCCCGCTACTCCACGATAAGAGAACCTTCTTCATTCCGGATCACCTGTGTACTCCGCGACTCGCGCTATCGAAGGCTTGCGCCCAGGTTCGAAGCATGCCATCCCGCTATTGTAGTCGTCCTCCCCGGGGCGTTTAAGACGATAGAGCCCACTTGGTTCGTGTATACGCAACCCGGAAGCCTTTGCGTTCGGCGTTGCGCTGGGAGTTGCTGCCCACCTCGGCCACCATCATCGCCAGGTCGCACTCATGGTCGAACGCGTAACGCATGCGTGCTTCCAGCAGCGCCGCCTGCAGCCCGCGGCGGCGCATTTCCGGAACCGTAGCCGAACCACCGAAAAGCGCGACTCCCTCATGGATCGCAAGCACGCCGGCGGCGCCGGGTTTACCGTCCAGTTCGGCCAAAAAGCACGGACTCTGCTCCCGCGCCGAGATAATGGCACCCGTCTGCTGCAGGAACTCGAGAAGCTCCGGATGTTCGTGGGTCCAGCCTTTTGCGCTGATGCCGGCCCAGAGTTGCGCCTCGTCCGGGCCGATAACGCGCACTCGGATGTTGCCGCTCTTCGCCGGCGCCGGGCTTTCCACTGGCCGGTACATCACGCTGCTGATCTCGATGGGTCTGTAGCCGCGGGAACAAAGCAAGTCCAGCGCGGCGACCCCGGCAAACGGACTCACCTCATGATGCACTTCCGCTCCGCGGTCGAAAAAGAAGCGCTCCATCACGTCCAGCGCGGCCGCGCTCAGTTCCTCGAAAAGGCCGAGCCCGAAAGTCTGCGTGGCGGGAGAGCCGATCCCATCGAAGACCGCCCATGCCCCCGCGCACTCGATCCACTCGGCGCCGCTGTCCGGAAAGATTCGGCGCCGCGCGGCGGCGAACTGGGCGCATGCGTGTCCTTCTGTGCGCTCCAGTCGCCTGGAGAGGGCGAGATCGGAGAATACCATTGGTTTGGTTATCGTACACGCCTGGGCAGCGCGCGGCAACGCCCGCGTCGGATCATGCGGTGCTCGATGCTCGTGGATAGGTTTACTGCGTCAGCACCATCGGCGCCCGCCAGAAGGCGAACTTCTGCGCGGTGGGATCGAGCACGCTCACCTGGCAGGTGTAGCGGCCGGGCTGTAGCTTGGCCAGGGGCAGGCTGAAACGCAGCGGCAGCGCTTTCGATTTATCGTTGAGCCCCTGGCTGACTTCGAGCGGCGCCGATTCGAATGCCTTCGTCTTGCCGCGGTAGAAGGCCACGCTGGCGATGATCGGCTGCGTTGCGGCGGCCCCCGGCTCGTACGCTTCCAGGTAGATATACATCTCCTGGTTCTTATTGAAGACGCGCGTCACGCTGGGCACCAGCTTCTGGCCTCCCTCCACCAGTGGGTTGGCGGCGAGCAGCTTCTTATCCTTCTCCGCGCTGAACACGGCTGCGTCCAGGGCGATTCGCTGGCTGCTCAGGATCACCGAACTGATCGGCAGCAGTTTCTGGTCGGTGGTCAAGTCGGGAATCACGAAGTTGATTTCGTAGGTTCCCATCTTGCCGGTTTCGTTTTCACGCGCCAGGAACTTCAGGTTGTACTTACCCGGCGCCAGCGTGAAACCGGTGTCGTATTCGAGCGGACGCTTGGCCAGATCGGCGGCGGTCTGGTCCTTCAGTTTGACGTCAGCCACGTCACGTACGTTTTGCACCACTTTGCCGGCCGAGTCCTTCACCTGGCCGATGAAATCGATGCGCGTGGATTCGGCCCCGCCATGCCGGGCCAGCTCCAGCTCACTGCCGGGAATCTTGGCAACCACCGGCACGAAGTAGCGGTCGCGGGCCAGGCGGAAATAGTCGATCTCCACCGCGATGTCGATATCCGTCACGGGATCGCCCAGCATCAAGGCTTCCGCCAGTTGGCGCTCCTTGTCCGTCGTGTTGAGCTTGGCGAAGTCCTTGCCCGCATAATAGCCCTGCCGGTAATCGAGCTTGGCGACCTGCGAAGCCAGGGCGCTGTCTTTCAATGTGATTTTCACGCGCCGGAACCGGCCGTCGAGCGCTTCGTTGGCCGAATAGTAACCAATAATGTAGTAACTCGAGATATCTTTCTGCGCTTGCACGATTCCCATCGATAAGTCGTTGTTATCGAGCAAGGCCTTGCCGCCGGTGTCGGACGCGAGAGTGTAGAGCGTCTCTTGCTGGCCCTGGAAGTTACTGGTAGCAGCCCGCGCTGAGCTGCCGGAATACATCGCCTGGCTGCCGGGCGAGCCTTTGGTGGCGTCGCCCAGCGGCGCTGACGCCACCAGTCCGCGAGCGTCGATGGGATAGAAGGATACATTCGCGCGGATGGCCGCGTTGATGGTGGCTTGCAACTGCGCCTGGTTGTCCAGCCCGTTGCGCGTCATGCCGCTGGCGAAATACACCAGCGCCTTTTTCTCGTTCAGCGAGCCCAGCATCTTCACCGCCGATTCCAGCGCCGAAAGCTGCCGGTCTGTATTAAAGATGTTGAATTCCGTGTCGTCCTGCTGGAAGGCCGCGCCGGTATCGGAGGCGCTGTCGTCAGACACCGTTTCGTCAAGCCCAAGACCTTCGCCGACGATCAGCTTCTTGATGTCCTGAGTCAGCAGATCGCGGTCATCGGTGAAGTCTTCCACCACCTTGATGTCGCTGGCGAAGGTCATGATCGCCATCAGGTCGGACGTGGTCATCTGCGTATTCAGGAATTTCAACGCCGCCGTCTGGGCGCGCATCTGGTCCTGGATCGGCATCGAGGTCATGTCGAAAAACATCACCATCAACCGCTTGTCGCGGTATTTGAGGTCGCCTGGCCTTTCCGGCGCGATCTCAACCGCGGTCAGCGGCTTCGCCGCGGGCGGTGCGGCAGCGGACGCTACCTCGGTGCGCTGTTGCAGCGCGGGCTGTGGAGCGGGGGCTGCCTGGTCGGACAGTTTCTGAAATTCGAAGACACTGATCTGCTGCGGCTTGCCGTCCTCCGTGACCGCGAAATCACTGGCTTTCAGATTGTCGATGGGGTTGCCGTTCTTGGCCTTGACGATGACGTCCTCCACCACCAGCTGCCGCGTGGTGCTGAAGGTCACGGTGCCGCGGGGAGCGCCGGTCGAGTTGCTCCCCCCTTGCGGAGCTCCCTGCTGGGCGGAAACCGCGAGCAGCCAGACCGAGAATATGGCGAGAGTCTTTCGCATGGTCTTAGAACCGGAATCGCAATGTGGCCTGGAATGTCCTCATGCCGTTGGCCCCGGTCGGCAAGCCGAACTGGGAATTGCCCAGCGTGGTGTTCCATGACGCCCAGGTCACGTGGTTGAGGACGTTGGTCCCGTCAAATCGGATATCCAGGCTGCGCCGCTCTCCCAGCCGGAATACACGCGAGGCGGAGGCGTTCAGGTTAAACTGCATCGGCCCGGTGATGCTGTCGCGGCCGGCATCGCCCCACTGGCCGTCCGGAGGGGTCCCGAATGCCGCCGGATTGAAACCGTAGCCGGGCGACACCGTGGCCAGCGGCCCGCCCAGGTATTCGGCCCGCGTGGTTCCAGTTACGCCCGTGCCCACCGCTTGCAGACCGAGCACCGTGGGTGTCTCCGGCAGCCCGCTGCCCAGCGTCAGGCTGGGGCCTATGGTCCAGTCCTTGAGCAGTACCCCCTTCCATCCATTGATCAGCGTTCCGCCGCGCGTCCCCATGCCGGTCGAGTATTGGAACACCAGGTTCAGCGTGTGAGTCCGGTTGAAGCCGGAAAGCGAACGCTCGGCTTCAAGGTCCAGCCAGTTCTGCGAATAGCCGGACGCTGCCGCCCCGCGCCCGCCCAGCGTAGACGCGTCATCGATAGCCTTGGAAAATACATAAGTGGCATTCGCCAGAAAGCCGCTGTGAAAACGGTGCTGTAACTGGGCGCTGGCGGCATTGTAATTGGAGTTGCCATTGGATGTCTCGTAAACATATCCACTCGGGTAACCGCCGGCCGCGGCGCCGGCCGGAAATGTCCATGGCAAGAATTCCTGCACCTGGTGGGTGCCTTTGTTGCCGCTGTAAGTCAAGGTCGCCACAAACGACCCGGACAGGTTCTGCTGCACCGAAGCCTGCCAATAATGAATGTAGCCGATTCGAAAATTCGGATCCAGCGCGAATGTTTGCGGGGTGGTACTGATCGCCGGCAGCGTCAGCACGTTTTCCAGTGACAGCGTGGGCGCCAGTGACACCGGGTAGGATTGTGTGACGCTGGTCGACAACGGCGCCTGCTGCGACATCTGGTTGGCGAGTGGCTGGAACACCGAGGTGTTGTAATACAATCCATATCCCGCCCGGACGACCGTCGAATGTTTCGGAAACGGCTTCCAGGCAAGGCCGATGCGCGGCTGAAATTCGTGATAGTCCGGGCGCACCAGGGAATTCGGCAGCCCTGCCTGGCTCGCCAGCGTACAGGATACCGTGCCGCCCGGCAGCGTTGCCGTGCCGCACACCGGTGTCGCGGTGGTCCAGTCTGGTCCGACTTCCAGGCTCACCAGCCGGTCGTACAACTCCGTCACCGGGGCCTGGAAATCCCAGCGCAGCCCGGCATTGACGGAGAAGTTACTGCTGATCCGCCAGTCGTCGGTGACGTAAGCGTCCGCCCACGAGGCGCGAAAATACTTGTCGGCCCCGCTCGGTGAATATGCGATCGCACTGGCGTCCGGGAGGCCCAGCAGAAAGTCGGCGAAGTCGAAGCCTGTGCCGCTGGCGGCTTGACCGTTGGCGCCAGCCAGGCCGGTCATGCTACCCGTAAAAGTAAAGCTGCCGCGCGGATTCTGCTGCGCGATCTGGTTGAAATCCAGCCGCCGGACGTCACCGCCAATCGTCACGTTGTGCTGGCCCCGCACCCAGATCAGGCTCTCGCCGGCTTGATTCGTGTTGTTGTGATTGAGCGCGTAGTTGCCGTCGCGCAATCCGGTGATGCCGCTGGAAAACGCAAGCGTGGGCGGTCCCCAGAATTGCGCCGCCTGATCGTTTCCGAGTATGCCCGCCGCAGCCGAAACGTTCTCCGAATTCGCGAAGAACGGTGTCGCGTTGGTGGCCGACCGGCTGAAGTTGTAGTGCAGGTTGCTGATCAGCCTGGTCGTAATGTGATAGTTCCACTGCAGACCGGTATTGATGCCGGTCATTTTCGTGGTATCGGTAAAGTCAAACAGGTTGGGAGTTGAGGAGTTACTACTTTGCCAGGCAAAGTTGCCGGAGATCTGGTGCTTGGCGTTAATCGTCTCGCTGATACGCGAGTTGATGTTGGTCTGGTTGCTGATG
>CAZZHN010000032.1:0-30905 GCA_964654065.1 uncultured Solibacteraceae bacterium | reverse complement strand
GATGCGTCGCGGCTCAGGTTCGGCAGGAGCAGCATCGAGTCCCCAGAGATCGTGGACCCGATCGTGGAATTGACGGTCTGGAGTTCAGCGCCGGCCGAGGCTGTAACTTCCACCGTTGTACTGGTGGCGCCAACATCCATCGTCACGTTGAGCGTCAGGGCTAGGCCGACCTCGACCGTCTGAGACCTGACTCTCGAGATCCTGAACCCTGGTTGCGCGACGGTGAGATCGTATATTCCCAGCGGAACGTTGTTGAAAATATATCGTCCCGCTTCGTTGCTGACCGTCTCGCGCTCGGCATTGGTGGCGTTATCGATCAATTTGACTACCGCTCCACGCAGAACAGCACTTTGCGAGTCGGTAACCAGGCCAGACACGGTTCCGGTGGCGGTTGATTGCGCCGGTGCCGGCAGCGCCGCGATGCCCAATAGCCCCAGGCATATCGCCATGCGCCCTAGGTTCCCGTTCGCTTTCGCTTGATTCTTCATGCGGATCTCCTCCATTGGTACAGTACTTTCACCCATCCGATCGCGGGCTTTGACCGTCGGTTAGCCCACGGGAAAGATGTACAAAAGCGTTGCAGAACCCACTAATTGGCCAGTTGGATTTGAGAACCAGACAGCCCCTAAAATATCTACTTGTTGAATAGACATTATCACAGGCTTTAGCGGAGTGTCAATTCGATCGCGCTACTCGTAGTACTATGCAGGGTTGCCAATCCATTTCCTGCGAAATGGCAATAATGCATTGGTGAAGCTCGGTTTAGCTGCTAGGGGGGTCAACGTGTATACCGTCTATCCAATAATTTATTGACACGGTGCCACGAGGAGGGTACCCTGAGTCTGCCCTGGGGGATTTTGATTGTCTACATATTAACAGCACTATAATCACGTACCTGCGTGGGAGAATCAACCAAGCCAGGTCGTGGTCCTCCGCCGCAATCTGTTATGATTTCACGCAGGGCTAATGGCTTCCGTCCTCTGCTTCCGGAGGCGATGTACCATGCAATGCGCGGCGCGATGGCAGGCCGGCGTCCGCGATCAAAAGATCAGAACGCAATCCGAAATCCGAGGGCTCATTTTGCTGGTCTGCCGTGATCCACGCATAACGCCACCAGATCGGATACATTGGCCTCGCCCACACACATGACCGTGTCGGCGCCCCCCCAATAGATCTTCACCGTGCCGTCCGGCTCCGCAACGGCGCCGCAAGTGAACACGACGTTGTGGACATATCCCGTGATTTCGCAGGGATCTTCCGGCTGTAAGATCCACGAGTCGCTCACACCGACAATCGTCGCGGGGTTCTGCAAGTCATGAAGAGCGACCCCCAGCCGGTAAACCGATCCGTCCATCGTCTGGAAAACGCCGTGATAGATGGAAAGCCATCCCTGATCTGTTTTGATCGGCGGCGCACCCGGACCGATTTTCATTTCGTCCCAGTGATATGGCACGGGCCTCATGATGAGCTGCGATTGGCCCCAAAAAAGCAGATCTGGAGAATACGAAATCCAGATGGACCAAGGGGCGATCTCCGAATGCGGCCGGTCCAGCCGGGCGTAGAGTCCACCGAACTTTTCGGGAAAGATCACCACATTCCGGTAGTCCGCCTCGGTGATGAGGGAGATCCTTTCCACCTCACTGAAGTCCCTTGTCTTCGCCAGGGCGATCCGCACGCCATTTCGCGAGTAGGCGCTGTAGGTGATCAGGTACGCTCCGTCTATGTATGTCACACGCGGATCTTCGACGCCGAACTCCTCGTAGGCCGCAAAAGGACCGTCTCTGGCAGGCGTCAGAAAGGGTTCCGGATCAGCCGTGAAGTGAAATCCATCGGGGCTGCGTGCCAAACCAATGATGGAGCGCCCCGTACGGAGATGGGAGCGGAACAGCATGACGTATTCGTCCCCGTACTTGACGACGGCTGCGTTGTGGACCGTTTCCACGGCGTAAGGGATATCCGCCTTAGTGAGGATCGGATTGTGAGCGTAGCGTCTGACAACGTCGCGCTTCATGATCATCTTGCCGCTTCCATTTCGAAAATCGTCTGGTAAACCCGCTCGTATGCCTTCACCATCGTTTCAACTGAGAAGCACTCCCTGACCCGCTGACTGCACGCGTTACGGTCAATCTCATCCAGGCGTTTCAGGGATCCCACCGCCTCGTCGACGTTGTTGACCAGGAACCCGGTCTGCCCATCTTGGATCACTTCACAGCACGAGCCGAGGTCCATAGCGATCACAGGCACCCCGGCCGCGTTGGCTTCGGCCAGAACCAGCCCGAACCGCTCTGGGATTGTGTTCAGATGCAGCAGGGCGCGGGCGCGAGCGAACAGCGCATTCTTCCCGGCGACGTCCACCGGGCCGATGAACTCGATGTTGACGCCATCCAGGTGCGGTTTGACCTGATCTTCAAAATAAGCCTGTTCCTGGATGATGCCCGCGATGACCAGATGCCGGCCGGCCCTCCGGGCCACTTCAATCGCCAGGTGCACGCCCTTGTCGGGGTGAATGCGCCCCAGAAAGACCAGGTCTTCGCCTCCGCGCGGCTGAAAGGGATACAGCGCAAGATCGATTCCGTTGTATACGGTCGCTAGATAGTTCAGCCCCGGCATCCGGTCCGAATCGCTGATGGAAACAAAGTAGCCGGCGGCATACTTAAGGTAAACCGGAATGATCTTAGGCGATGAAAATCCGTGAATCGTAGTTAAGACCGGTGTCTTTACCAGCCGGCTGTACGCCAGGCCCATGAAATCGTAGTGGCTGTGGATGATGTCGAACTCCGCGGCGTGTTCGAACACCTCCGGGATATGGAGGTATTCAGCCACCTTCGGGTCGATGGAGCCGTCCTCTTCGTAACCACGCTTCATCACAGCATGTAAACGAGCTGAAGTGATCGAGTCGCCAGTGGCGAACAGAGTTACGTCCCAGCCGCGGGCGACCAGCCCTTCGGCGATGTTGCCGGCCACCGTCTCCCAGGCGCCGTATTGCCGCGGAGGTGTCCGCCATGCGACGGGTGACAGGATCGCGACTCTTCGTCCAGTTCTCATAGCGACCTGAGCCGCACTTTCTAGCGCATCGCGCTCAGAACCTCTTCGAGCGGTACCGTTGCGAAGCTGGTGGCGCGGTCGGCATAGGCATATGGAATGATGAGCTGGCCGCGGTGGACAAGCGCGCCGCAGGTATATACGACGTTGGGCACGTAGCCGCGGCGTTCATCCTCCGTGGGCCTGAGTAGCGGTTCCCGCAGGCGCCCGATCACCCTGGAGGGATCGCCTTTATCGAGGAGGAATGCCCCGATCGCGTACTGCCGCATGGGACCGACGCCGTGGCTGAGGACCAGCCAACCGGCATCCGTTTCGATGGGCGAGCCGCAGTTTCCGATCTGGACCATCTCCCACGGAAAAGCCGGCGCCAAAATCAACTTGGGCTCGTGCCAGAAATGCACGTTGTCGGAAAAGACGAGGTACAGGTTCTCATTGTCCTGCCGCGAGAGCATGGCATATCGGCCGTTGACCTTACGCGGGAACATGGCCATGCCCTTGTTCTGCGCAGCAGGGCCGCCCAGCGTAATAAAACGAAAACGCAGGAAGTCGTAGGTTTCCAGTAGTTCCGGCTTCACCGCCCTGCCGTCATAAGCGGTGCACGTGGCGTAATAGACGAGCGTGCCGTCATCGTCCTGAAAGCGCACGAACCGCGCGTCTTCGATGCCGTTTCGCTGCGACGGAGAACCGGGGAAAATAATGCGCTCGGACAACTCCTGTTCGGCGCTGAACTGGACTTGATAGTTCGACTCAGCCAATCTCCGCATTGCGTTGGCCGTGCTCCGGTCTCCCCTATTTCCATCGGTCCCGGACGGCTGCCGCAACGTTTCTTTCACCAGGCCGCGAAGGTCATCCAAGTGGAACGATGGCCCGAGCTTGCTCATGGTCCGCAGGGTGAACGCATCGGTTAGACCGAGTTCGGCGATCTGACGCTCGAAGACGGCGCCGTCATACGACGGGTTCTGGACCACACGCGGTTCGCTGAGATGACCGGCTGCGTCCATGACCTCAATGCGGTCATCAGGGCAGATCATGCCGGTACGGAAGGTGATGGAGGAGACGTGTCCTTCACCGGTGGCTCGCAGGCTCAGGACGAAGCGCAACCCGTTCTGGGGGACCCCCGATTGATCCGGGTGCGGCACAATCGACGGGTTGAATAACGCGGCGGCTTCGAGTGAAAACTCACACACGAAACAGGAGCCGATGAGCAGTTTTCTGGCCTCGGATAGCTCGCCTTCCAACGACAGGAGCTTGCTCACCTGCTGGAATCGTTCGAGAAAAGCGTCGCTGATTTTCGGATGGCGAGGCGAAAAGTCGACCAGCACTTCGTTCAGCAAGGGGAGAACCTGGCTTTCGGCAAGCGCAAGAATCCGTGCGACGATCCTTCTGGTTCGCTGCACGTAGCCAGGGCGGAAGGGGCGTAAGAGGACGCGGGACGGGTCCGGCCGCAAGGCTATGGTCGTCCGTGTCATATGAATCGATTGAGTAGTCATGCGGCTGTTGTCTGAGGGGCCAGAATGTGGATTGGTATCAACTCTCGATGAGGACCGGGGCCTTGAAGCTGGTGACAATGTTTTGCGTCAGCCGCAGTTCCGCTAGCGACAAAAGAAACGCGAGCGTGGATTCCGCACCCTGATTGCGATTGACTCGGTCCACGTGCAGTCCGTCGCGACAGCCGCCGGTTCTTGGCGAGTACAGTTCCAGACCAAGATCGTTCCAACCGAGGAACCAGTCAAACGCTCGCTGGGCCTGTTCGTACCACCAGGAATCGGACGTGGAGCGATAAGCCTCGAGGCAAGCTGACATCATAGCTTGCGCTTCGACCGGTTGCTGGTCGAAATTCGCCCGGGTGCCGCCGCGCTTGAAGAACCCATTGCTGCCAATCGGCCGGAAATGTCCGTTTTCAGAGGTTTGAAGCTGCACCAACCATCGAAGGGTCTCAATGCCTCGATCCATCACCGCCTTCTGACCTGTGGCACGGCCGCTCAAAATCAGGGCATGTGCGAGTTTCGCATTGTCGTAACTCAATTCCTGTTCAAACCACGGCCAGTCGGGCGTGGCCGTTCGGTCGTAGAGGTCCATCAGGCGGGTCACGAGCGTCTCGCGCATCTGGGTCACGAAGGTATCACCGCTCAACCGGCGCAGATAGTCATGGATGCCAATCAGGCTAAACGCCCAGGCGCGCGGAGAATTAAACTGCGCCACCGCCGGGAGAGCCTGCCCGAAGAGTTGGCCGGTCATCACCTGAAAGCTGCGGTGAAAAGATCCTCCGACCCCAACTCCGAGCGCCCACAGCGCCCTGGCGTGGCAGTCTTCCGACCCTTGGGGGTCGAGCCAGTGCCGATCGAAACCCAGATGATTATGGAAGCGCCCCGTACGGCGATCGAACGCATGGAACAAGAAGGCCGCGTAGGTGGTGGCGAGCGAGCGTACGTGTTCCGGTTCTTCGCCCAGTTCTTCGAGCAGCACCGCAAGGATGAACGCCCGCGCGTTATCGTCCGTGCAGTAGCCTTCGGAAAAGTTTGGCACGCTGAACACGGCGTGCTGAAAAATGCCTGTTGAATCCGTCATGCGCGAGAGATGTTCCAGCTTCACCTCAGGAGCTTCCCGCGGCCTCTGGTCCAGCGTTTTGGTGGAAAGGGACTTCCGCCGAGTCGCCAGGGCCTGGAGCCGGGAGAGTTCGAAGGAACGCATGTACAGCCGCGCGACGTTGCTCCAGACCATTTCCCGGCCTAGCTTGTAAGCACCCTCCCGCATTGTGTTCCGGCGGGGGGTATCGCGCAGCAAAGCGCTGACCTCGGTCGCAATTGCGGCGGCGTTCCCGAACGGAACCAGAACTCCGCGCCCGTTCGCGAGGAGTTCGCTGGCGTGCCAGTACGGCGTTGAGACGACAGCCTTGCCGGAGCCGAAGGTATACGCCAGCGTGCCGGACGTACTCTGAGCTTCACTGAGATACGGTGTAATGTATACGTCGGCGGCTCCGATGAAGTCCTTTAGAGTGTCCAGCGCGACGAAGCTGTTATAGAAAATGACATTCCGCTCCACTCTGTTCTTGGCCGCTAGGATCTCGAGACTGACGCGGTAGGCCTCTCCCCGCTCGCGCAACTCGTTCGGATGGGTGGCGCCCACGACCATGTACACAACGTCAGGGAACTCGGCCACGATCCTCGGCAGCGCATTCAGCACGTGCTCGATGCCCTTGTTAGGGGAGAGCAGGCCGAATGTGAATAATACCGTCCGCCCCGCTACGCCGAATTCGTCTTTGAGATCGTTCGGATCCGCGAACGGTATGTCTGGGATGCCGTGATGGATCAGGTCGATCTTGGTTGGCGGCGCATGGTAAACGTCCTGCAACATCTGCCGGCCGCGGGCGGACATTACCACCAGGCGGGTGGACAGCGCAATCAGTTCCTGCATCACCAATCGCTGATCGACCCTCGGCTCTGACAGGACGGTATGGAGTGTGGCAACGATGGGCATCCGCAGTTCGCGCAGGAGCGCCAGAATGTGGCTGCCGGCCGGGCCTCCAAATATTCCGTATTCGTGTTGCAGGCAGACGACATCCACATTGCCTATGTTCAGGAAGTCGGCGGCGCGCAAGTATGACGATAGGTCTTGTTCTTCAACCTCGAAGCGGACAATGTCGGGATAGTCGTAGCCCTCTTTGACGTCGTTGATCGCAATCGAAAAGCACTCGCTGGCCGGGTGCTCGGCGGCTACGGCAGTTAAGAGATCGGAGGTAAATGTGGCAATACCGCACTTGCGCGGCAGGTAGTTGCCGAGGAATGCGATCTTTCCAACCTTGGAACCTTCAATCACGGTTTTGTGCCCGCTGTCGTCGTTTGGACTGTATTACACTGGAGCGTTCGGCGAGTTCGAGATCGCCAGCCATTCCACGGGATGTGCTCGAATGCTCTGGTTCGGTTCGCGTATGTCGGCCCACTTAGGGTCACTTCTGAGATTGAGGAAAGTGCCGAGGGTACCCTGGTAAGAGCCCCTCGCCAAGTACACTCGATCGCCCTCATGAAAAGGGCATGGGACAGAAGGAGCGGCAGCTTGTACTGAGTCTTCCGGCATGTCTCGTCCTTTTCCGGCAAAGGCCATAGGACGGAGTTGGCCGGAGAACAGCTAGGCCGCTCGGCTCATGGTGGGGGATGCCTGAAACCAGTATAGCAGGTTAGGCGGACGTTCTTGCCAGCCGGTCGTCGTGAAATCGACCGTAGACGAGAACCGATCGTCCGCGATACGGGACGCCACGTCGCCTCCACTCCTCGGCTGGTCCAGCCGCCACATAGGGCCAGCTGTCAGGAAGTTTGGCAGATCTAGGCCGCAGGAGAGGACGGATTGTCCTGATAGCTTCGCGCTAACGAGAATCGACGGCGGCAACTGCCAGTCCGGTGCAGTCCAGTTGGGCCTAAGTAGTTGTGTTTTCGGTCTAGTTCAGTTCGTGACTAGTGCGCTCTTGGCCCTACGGAGGGTTGCCGTGCCTCGCCGGTATCAGCGCCGCGTAGAATGCTCCACTTAGTCGGCCGCCTTCAAAGCTGTTCCTCGCGCGGTCTCCTCAAAGCCTTGAGACGACAGCCAGGATCACTATTATAGTGATTGCGTAGAGTACGCCGGTCAACACCGTGCCAGAATCGTTCGTGGTTTGTGTCGCGTCGAAAGCATCCTGCGTCGATGTTCCACCCTCGTCTTCCCAAGCTGCAATCGCACTGTCCATCGACAAGACTCCTACCCCGCTGTCCGTTTCGCGACAGCGGTTGCGAGACGAGCGTCCTTCCTTGCGGCTGCCGCAACTGCGGTGAGCACGATCAGAAGTACAGCGCTATACATCCCCAAGAGCATACAAGTCCTCTCTGGTCGGGCAGTTCGCAGGGCTTCGGGATTGGCCAGAAGCCATCGCTTGATGCAGGCACTTCCAGCGGCCGCTAATCGCTTGTGTCATCCGGGCTCTCCACCATCTCGCTGACTGTTACTTCCGTCGTCAGCATGAGTGACGCAATCGACGCCGCGTTCTGCAGAGCCGTGCGGGTTACCTTGGTCGGATCGATTACGCCCGCCTTCACCAGGTCCTCGTACTGTTCGGTGGAAGCGTTGAATCCGAAGTTGGCCTCCGGGTGGTTCTTGATTTTCTCGGCGACCACAGCTCCCTCGGTCCCGCAGTTTTGTACCAGCTGACGGACAGGCTCTTCGCAGGCGCGGCGCACGATGGTGACGCCGAACTGCTCGTCGCGGTCGAGCTTGAGCTTTTGGAGCGCGATCGAAGCTCGCAGCAGTGCAACGCCCCCGCCCGGTACGATGCCTTCCTCCACTGCCGCGCGGGTGGCATTGAGGGCATCTTCGACGCGCGCCTTCTTTTCTTTCATTTCGGTTTCGGTCGCAGCGCCGACTTTAATGATCGCCACGCCACCGGCCAGCTTTGCCAGCCGCTCCTGTAGTTTCTCGCGATCGTAGTCCGAGGTGGTCTCTTCCGCCTGAGTGCGGAGCTGCTTGATCCTGCCTTCAATGCTCTTCGGCGTCCCGGCGCCGTCGATGATCGTGGTGTTGTCCTTGTCCACCGTGACGCGCTTCGCGCGGCCCAGATCCTCCAGCTTGAGACCCTCCAGCTTGATGCCGATCTCTTCCATGATGGCCTTGCCGCCAGTCAGGATAGAAACATCCTCCAACATCGCCTTGCGGCGGTCGCCGAAGCCAGGGGCTTTGACAGCGCACGCGTGGAGCGTGCCGCGCAACTTGTTGACCACGAGCGCGGCCAGCGCTTCGCCTTCCACATCCTCGGCAATCACCAACAGGGGTTTACCGGCCCGTGCAATTTGCTCGAGAATCGGTAACAGGTCCTTCATATTGGTGATCTTCTTCTCGTGAATGAGGATGTAGGGGTCTTCGAAAACGCACTCCATGCGTTCGGCGTCGCTGACGAAATAGGGTGACAGGTAGCCGCGATCGAACTGCATGCCGTCCACTGTCTTCAGCTCGGTAGTCATGGTCTTGGATTCCTCGACCGTGATTACGCCATCCTTGCCGACCTTCTTCATCGCCTCGGCAATGATGTTGCCGATGGTGGGGTCGCTGTTGGCGGAGATGCTGCCGACCTGCGCGATCATGTCGCCGGAAACCGGCTTCGAGAGCTTCTTGACCTCCTCGACGGCCACCGCGACAGCCTTATCAATGCCGCGCTTGACGGCCATTGGATTCGCTCCCGAAGTGACCGCTTTGACGCCCTCACGGTAAATTGCCTGGGCCAGAATTGTAGCGGTGGTGGTGCCGTCACCGGCAATGTCAGAGGTCTTCGACGCCACCTCGCGCACCATCTGAGCTCCCATATTCTCGAGCGGGTCCTTCAGCTCGATCTCTTTGGCTACTGTGACGCCGTCCTTGGTGATCGTCGGTCCGCCGAATTTCTTTTCCAGGACGACGTTGCGTCCCCTGGGTCCGAGGGTCACCTTCACCGCATCGGCGAGCTGGTTGACACCCCGCAGGATCGCCTGCCGGGAGTGGTCACTGTAAGTAATCTGTTTTGCCATCAATGATCTCCTTGCGAGCTGAAATAAGAACTTAGGTGGTCTTCTGGCCCGCTTTTGCCGCCGGTGCCGAATCCAGGACGCCAAGAATGTCGTCCTCGCGCATGATGATGTACTCCGTGCCGACGACCTTTGTCTCGGTACCGGAATACTTTCCAAAGAGCACGCGGTCACCGATCTTGACATCGACGGGCACGAGCTTGCCGTTTTCGAGCCTCTTGCCATGACCTAGAGCCATAACTTCACCCTCTTGCGGTTTCTCCTTGGCAGAATCAGGGATGACGATACCGTTGTGCGTGGTTTCCTGTTCGTCAATCCGCTTCACTACGATGCGGTCGTATAAGGGTCGAATCGTTGTCATTCTCCTAGCCTCCACTTGTTATGCAATCCGTCAAACATACCCCGAGTAACCTGATCTGAGGCATCTGCTTACAGTCGAAACTTCAGCATGTTGACAAGCCTGGTCTTTTCCAGCTTGGCGCTCGCTGCTTCTTCCTCAGTCGCTTTTCGGGCAGCCTCTCTTTGCGGCGCGTCCAGGGCGTCGAGTCGCCTCGCTTCGAGACTAGCGGCCGTGGCCGGGGCTTCGAGTCTTTTCAAAGTGCCAACCAGTCTAAAGCCAGGCCCGTAAGTAGAGCGGATCAAGTCGAAGCGATACAGCGGATCTTGCCACTGGGCGAGGACCTGCTCCTGTTCACCATTGGATCCGTTCGTAGTCCTTGCCAGCGCGGAGGGCTTCGCTGCCGCTCCGTAGGCCGTGGAGACTGCTCTGATGAAGTCATCAGCCGTCAGTCCCTCCGTCTCGTACCGGTCGTAGTTGACGACGATCCGAAACAGTTCGGCATTGTAGAAGGTGAAATTCACCTCTTGGACGGACTCCGCCTCCGGAGACGAGCTGAGCGACTTGGGGCGCCACGCAAGCTCCTGGATGAGGGCCGGACGGCGATCGATAACCTGGATTTGAGATGGAGTCGCGCCGGCCTTCTGGATAACCGTCGGCATGTCAGTCCCGAGTTGGAAGTCTCGGTATCTGGAAAGATCCTGTGCCGATACAGCTCCCGCCATCAACCCGAACAAGAGAAATGAAGTGAGAACCGGTCTCCATGCGGCCCCTGCGAACCGAGTCATCGGATTGCCTCCTGAGACTGTACGAAGCGAACCGTGCTGGCCGCGGGGAACCACTCAGGTTCCCCGCAGCGTTACCACCTGGGATTACCGGACCACGGCGACCGGTATACCGATCTCCGTGCCGATTACTTCGCCGGAGATAACGATCTCCACCCGGCGATTCTGCTGCCGGCCTTCCGCGGTGTCGTTGGAAGCGACCGGCTGAGTCTTGCCGAATCCCCTCGAAGTGACCGAAGCTGCCGCCATTCCCTGCTGTGTGAGGTAATCGCGCACAGCCCCGCCGCGCTGCTCGGAAAGCTGCTGATTGTACTCATCACCGCCGACGTTGTCGGTGTGGCCTTCCACATCCAGCATGAGCCCTGGATGCCCGGAGACAATGCCGGCAACCTTGGCCAGTTTCTCGCGTGCCAGAGGCCGCAACGAAAACTTGGCGGTGTCGAAGAGAACGTCGGACATGTTCACGATCAAACCGCGCGCCGTATCCCGGGTTTGAAGAATAGCGTTGAACTGCGCCAGTAGTTGGGTTCGCAGCTCCGCCTTCTCCGCTTCGGCCTGGGCTTTGTCCTTGGCGGCTCGGTCCAGTTCTGCCTGGGTGTCAGCTCTTTGGGCGTCGTTTTCGCGTTTCAGACGGTCGGCCTCAGTCTGCGCGGAGGCCATCTGCGCCTCGCTGTTCGTCTTCAGACGGTCCGCTTCGGTCTGGGCCGCGGCCGTTTTCGCGTCGTTCTCGCGTTTTAGACGGTCGGCTTCCGTTTGCGCAGCCGCAAGCTGGGTCGCGCTCTCGCGTTTTGCGCGATCCGCCTCGTTCTGCGCAGCCTCCATCTTGGCCGCGGTCTCCAGTCTCACGCGGTCCGCTTCCGACTGCGCGGCAAGTTGCGCTGCCTGCGCATCCTGTGTGACGCGCGCGGCGTCGGCTTGTGCGGCAGCTCGCCCGTTTTCGGCGCGTGCTTCGCGATCTGCTCCGGCCAGGCGCTCATTGGCCAGTTGCTCTTCAGCGATCTTCTTCACCGTAATGATGCGGGCATCCTCGGCCATTTGGACGGCTTCGCGCGCCACCGTGCCGATCGGCCTCTTACCCGCCTTTCCATTCAGATAGCCCTCAGCGTTCTCCAGGCCCTGGACCGCTTTTTGGAAGGTTTCGGGAGCGTACTTCGCAGCGCCTGTCCAGCGTGCGATCTGAACCGCATTCCGCGCCTCGTACAGTTCCAATGGCACCTTCGACTCCAGCCGCATGGGCTTGATGTCGGCTGGGTTCACATTCAAGGTGTATTGGCCTCGCTGCAAGAGTTCGAACTTCGCGTCGACCTGCTCAATCGTTCCTGTTGTATCGGGCCTGACGAAGTTTTCCATGACCACGACGTCGCTGGGCTGGGTGACCGCGAAATAGGGTTCCGCAGTGACAATCAAACCGAAGGACTGCAGCTCTGTAGTTGCGTCTAACTTGGTCTTGTCTCCATCCAGGAGTACTTCACCAATGTTGGTGGCTCGGCCCTCGGGGGTGATGGCCCACATCACGTAGGTCAGGTACTCGGGGCCGAAGTTGGTCGCAGGTTCCAGTTTCTCCATGCGCGCGTCGATCTTGATCACGCCTTGCTTGCTTTCCACTTTGGCCTCGCCGCGAGCCCCGGGCAAAAGCGCCGTTCCGTGGAAGCCGATCTCGGTGGATCCGCTTCGGTGGTTGTAGTTGATCGCTTTCGTGGTTCGAGCGACAACCGTCACGCGATAGATGGGCAGTGAGCCAGCGGCCATACCTGCCGCAAGCTCGATTGATTGCTGGACCGGGCTGGGAGCCTGCGGCGACTGGGCCGCGACAAGCCCGCATACTGTCAGAAACGTGCTGATCATTTTCATTCTTGTTTTCCTTTTGCTTTCTTCCTGCCTGGCCTAACGCTCTCGCGACGAGTACTTGTCGAGGAGAGCGATCAGAGGAGCACCCGAGCTGGGCGCCGATCTCCCATCAGTCACGATGGCGCGGTTCTCCAGTTTCTCGCCATAGAGCGTCGCGTTATCGTCCAGATCCTCCCGCAGGGTGGCTCCTTCTAACGCAACACCGGCAAACAGCCCCTGGGATCGCGACCAGGAAAGGATCTCCGCGTGCATCTGTGCGTCGGTTTGAGCTGTCGCCGTCCGTCCGACCGGGCCAGCCGCAACTGAGCCTTCCGCGCCGAGGGTGAACTTGCTCGAAAGGAGTTTGTCGGCTCCGCCCTGATTCATCACCAGCATGATCAGATCCGTCTCCGAGCCGCCGATCTGAAAGCCAACGCTGCCGCCCTCGATGCGAACCGTGGCGGGCGCCGACCAGCCCTCGCCGCCTTTATTGCGGCACGACAGATATCCCTTTCCATAGTTCGCGCCAACCACGAAAGCCGCTGTCTTGAGGCTCGGCACAATGATGATGCAATGCGATTTATCGAGCAGGTCCTGCGGAATCCCCTTGTCAGGTGTGGCCATTACCTCCGAAAAGACCGTTGCGGCCTCGCCCAACCGCTTGGCAGGCTCCTTATCCATGGCCAACAGCGATGTGGTGACGGCCAAACCGGCTACAATTGCCAACTTCATTTCTTTTGCCTCTTCTATCGCATGAAATCGTAGCGACCAATGCGGTAGTGCACGGCTGGCACCATCACGACGCCCAAAAAAGCATCCTGGGGATCGTGCAAGCAAAGGGTGTTGTGAGGAGTCTGCTGTGGCGAGCGGGTCTGCGAGCATTGCCAGAGCGTCGATTGCCGACAGCAAGTGCACTTTCCGGTACGCAAAGTGCAGGTTCTGCTCCCCCCGCCAGCCGGTGGGGAGACAGCCTGGAGTAGATCCGGTCATTCAACCGACATTGCCAAGATGCGCTCTCCCCTGGTCACCAACGTGCCTCCAACACAGAGTCTTTGTAAGGAGCGCTATGAAATACATTGATGCGATCAGCAGAATCCGATTCCTTCGCCACGCGACCGTGCTGTGGCTGCTGTTCGCATTCTCGGCCTCAACGGCGTCTGCTTATTCCGTTCTCACACACGAAGCCATCATCGATTCGACATGGGATAGCGCCATCAAACCGCTCCTGCTCAAACGATTCCCGGATGCCACAGTGGAGGAACTGACGGAGGCACACGCATACGCCTACGGGGGCTGCATTATTCAGGATTTGGGATATTATCCGTTCGGCAGCAAATTCTTCAGCAATTTGACCCATTACGTCCGGAGCGGCGACTTCATTCTGAACCTCATCCGCGAGTCGCAGGATCTCAATGAGTACGCGTTCTCTCTGGGAGCGTTGTCGCACTATGCCGCCGACAACAATGGTCACCCCTTGGCGGTGAACATTGCGGTTCCTCTGTTCTACCCCAAGCTTGGTCTTAGGTTCGGAAAGCTGGTAACGTATGCGGACGATCCGTTTTCCCACGCCAAGACCGAGTTCGCCTTCGATGTCTTTCAGGCCGCGAGAGGGCGCTACGCCTCGGCTGCCTACAAAAGCTTCATCGGCTTTCAAGTGGCAAAGCCCTTGCTTGATCGTGCGTTCCAAGACACTTATGGAATGAGCCTGGGAAAGGTATTCCTCGATGTCGATCTCGCCATCGGATCCTATCGGCGCGCGGTGGGATCGGTTCTTCCCGCTCTCACGAGAGTTGCCTGGCAACTAAAGAATCAGGAAATCAGAAAGGAGGCTCCCAGCGTTACGCGTAAGACCTTCCTCTATAATCTGTCTCGTTCCAGCTACGAGAAAAACTGGGGGGCCACCTATACCAAACCCGGCATCCGGTCGAAGCTTCTGGCATCCGCCTTCCGCGTCATTCCAAAGGTCGGGCCGCTCCGGCCACTGTCGTTTAAGAGGCTGACACCGGAGACCGAAAAGATGTACATGGCCAGCTTCAATTCGACGATCGACCGTTATCGGGAACTGCTTGCGGAACAGAATGCGGGAAATCTTCGGCTGCCGAATGACAACCTCGACGTCGGAGAGTTCACGCCGGCGGGAAAATACAGACTGGCGGACGACGCCTACTCGGAGCTATTACATAAGTTGCAGGGGCGCTATGCGGACATTCCGCAAGAACTCCGAAGCGATATTTTAGCCTTCTACCACGACCTTAACCTCCCAATTTCGACGAAGGCCAACGACGGCGATTGGGCTCGAGTTTTGCAAGAACTCGGCCAATTGCAGTCGGTGGACGGGGACTTGCGACATCCGGCAGGGCTGCCCACGGCGGAAACGCACCCCTAAAGGGGTGAGTTACTTCGGAGTGCGCGGCTCTTTATCGTGCCGCCGGCGGCTCCTGGTCGGTTGGAATACCAACCAGGGAGCGGTAGAACGCAACGGCCCGATTGATCGAAGAAGATTCATGCCCCGTGGCCAGCCGGCTCGCGTTCCTTCCGGTGCGCGCGATGCTGTAATAGCGCCAGACGCTGTCCGATTCGCGGTCCAGAAAATAGACGGATTGGACATCGCCAGGATGGAACAACGTCACAAGAAAATAGCGCATGAGGCTGACATTTTCGACGTCGAAGACCAGCCGGTCTGCCGAAGCCTCAGCGATGTGCATTCGGTAAATGGCTTTGCCGGAGAGGTTATCGACCTGCTCCAGGTAGAGCACCTTGCCCTCTTGCATTTCATCGGGTGTGAAGTCTTCGCGGCGCAGAGTGAGCTGGGAGTCGGTCGAGGCGTAGGCGTCTATAATCAATGTCTGCCATCGCTTGTGAGTAGTGGACCAATAATGCATGCCGGCAAGTTCAGAAATTGCCCCGATGCGGCGAAGTAGGCCCTGTTCTCCCGAGGTATAAGGAAAGCGCGCGACGGTAGTGATCAGCGTGGAAAAGCCCGCCTGAGCCCAGCCCGTGCACGCAGGCGGCTTCCAGTCGTTGCCGAACTCGGACTCGTCCCAGAATTTTACGACAGGTGAATGATCCATGCCAGGATAGGGCGGAACAGGCTCCGTTCCGCATGGCGGTTGCGGCCGGACTTGCGCATACCCGTAAGGCTGGAACAACAGTGTCGCCGCGAATACAAACCGGATCATTGTCATTGTCCGGCTTGGGTCCAGACGGACCGGTGTAATCATCGGAGGCCTAGCGAAGCGGTCAGCGGTTTCCACGGACCTGGCCCGATCGGCGAAAAGATTGATCGCCGAAGCGCCAGCCGATTGGAGCCTCACGCTAGCGCCAGTACCCCTCCACCAGGACCCAGCCGCCATGATGGTGAACCCATCGATGCGCTACCCAGTGGGCATGTAGCCGTGGAGGCTCCTCCCAGCGTCCTTGGACCCACACGTAGTGTTGGCCATCCCAATTGTGATAACCCTGAATCCACACATGGTTGCGGCTCGGTGGATGACCGCGGTGCTCCACTATAACGCGGGGTGGTGCCAGGCTAACCACAACCTCTGCTGCCGCGGAAGTGACGGCGAGAGCGCCTGCAAAAACCAATCCAATCAATCGCTTTAGAACCATGACACGATCTCCTAACCTACAGCGCCGTTACCGCAAAAACCCACGCGAGCCTAATACCAGCGGCCGCGGCCGTAATATCCACCGCCGCCAAATAACAGCACAAGAACCACGATGATGATTAGAAGTGACATGAGGGATCTCCTTATTTCTCCTGATTAAACGATCTCCGCGGCGCCGTGAAGGCACATGCCGGCAGACCGTCTACCGGCACGGGGACTTCACGAGGACGAGCTCCTAGCTCTATCTCTAGCTCTATCTCTAGCTCTATCTCTAGCTCTAGCGCCAGCGCCCTTCCACCATCACCCAGCCGCCGTGTCGGCGAACCCAGCGATGGGCTACCCAACGGGCGCCCGGATGTGGAGCCTGCTGCCATACTCCTGGGGTCCAGCCAAAAGCGTTGCCGTCCCAGCGCTGGTATCCGGCGACCCATACATAACCAGGGCCGGGCGCCGCTCCCTGAGTCTCAACGATTGCCGCGGGCGGGGTGATGCGGACAATCACTTCGGCTGATGCAGCGCTGAAGGCCAGCGCGCCTACAAAAACCAATCCAATCAAACGTTTGGGAACCATAACACGCTCTCCTTTTTGAGCTGTCCAAGTTGCTAAGGTCAATCAGCGGCAGGCGCCACCAGTTTCCTCGGCCTGACGAGGGCGCGAGAGACAAGCACACCATGTTTTCCGCCGTCCGACCTCTATCAGTGCACGTGCGTGGCCGCCCGCAAACGCCAACAAGCCATCAACAGCCTGCGCGGGGAACGGCAAGACCTGCACTCAAAGTGCACTCCAGTCCGTGTTGGCCCAGGGATCCAGGGACAGCCACCGTTCTCAAACGACGGACGACTGACGCCGCTCAATGGCGGAAACCGGAAATGGCCGGCGACGAAAACAGATGCGGGGCAATGGCGGATGCGCACGCAGGTCCGGGCGACGCTCTAATTTAGAGTGGGCTTCGACGTGCCCGTCCTTCTAGTTTCACGCGTAGAGGAGGGATAAGAACGTGCCACAAGAGGAACATATCGCAGCAGCGGAGTTTCATGAGGAGGCGGCCAGGAGCCACCGGACGGCAGCGCAACACTACGACAATGGCGACCGCGAGACGGCCAATCGGAAATCGGCGGAGGCTTGCAGCCATGCAGTGAGGGCGTATGCTGCGTCCAAGCGGGCCCAGGAATAGGGCGCTGCACGAAAGGAATCACGCGTAAATCGATGCCGCCGGTTAATCAGCCGGAGGCAGAGTGAAATAGAATGTCGATCCCGCTCCGGGAGCCGGCTCCATCCACATTCGACCGCCGTGACACTCGACGGCTTTCTTACAGAATGCGAGTCCAAGTCCGTTCCCAGGGAACTCTTTCCCGTGCAGGCGCTTGAACGGCTTGAATATGCGGCTTCTGAACGCAGGATCGATGCCAGGACCGTTGTCCGACACGGAGAATTGACAGCCTTCATCGCTCCGCTCGGACGATATGTGAATCCGGGGAGCAGTCGGGCCGCCGTATTCGATGGCATTCCGAATCAAATGCTGCAGCACCTTGGTGAGTATTTCAGAGTCACCCCTCACGGCGGCCAAAGGATCATGGGTTACGATGACTCGGCATGCTGTGATTTGCTTGTCTGTTGCGAGGAGCGCCTGGCGCAGGGCAGCTTCCATGTCCACCCGCGACGACAGGTGTTCGCTGTTAACCGCGGTCGAGTAGTCGACCATGTCGGTCAGCAGTGACTGCATGGTTGCCGTTCCTTCCCGGATTCGCTCGAGGAGGGCACCGGCCTCGGAATCGAGGCGGCCGTCACCGTTTTCGGTCATCAGTTGACTCAAGGAAGCCACTTCCCGCAGGGACTCGCGCAGGTTGTGCGCCGCCATCGAGACGAACTCCTCAAATTCTGTGTTCGCGCGATCCGACTGGGCCTGGACATTGAGGCGCGCCCGAGTTTCCGCGTCGAGCGCCGTTCGTAAGCGCTCAATTCCGTTTCCCGAAGGGTTTTGGTCAGCGTTTCCCATTCTCAGTCCGAGCGCCGGCATCCGATGCTATGTGCGGGGGGGGAATTGTAAACTTGAACGTAGCCCCTCTCCCTGTTTCCGATTCCACCCAGATTCGACCGCCTTTGCGCTCGACAATCTTCTTGCAAAGCGCAAGCCCAATGCCCGTTCCAGAGATTTCGTTGCCATGCAAGCGCCGGAACATGCCGAACACCCGGGCGGCGTCTTGCGGATCGATGCCGATTCCGTTATCCCGCACCGCAAACAGCCACCCTTCCCCGTCCTTTTCCGCCTCCACGTGGATTCTCGGCGTCTCCTCGCTTCTGTACTTGATCGAATTGGAAATGAGGTTCTGGAAAAGCTGTGTCAGCATGACCTCCTCGGCCACCAATGTTGGCTGGGTACGGGAGGTCACAACGGCTCCACTCTCCGCGATGGCCGTCTGGAGGTTCAACAGCGCTTTGGCGAGGACCGCGCCGCAATCGATCGAGGCGAAGCCGTCATGTTCGCGCCCGTTGACCTCCCAGTAAGCAAGCAGCGCCTTCAGCAGGGCTTCTATCCTCAGGGCCCCTTCCACGGAATAGGAGATGAATTTGTCCGCCTCTCCGCCCAGCCTTCCGGCGTACTCCCGTCCTAAAAGCTCGGTGAAGTTCACCACCATCCTGAGAGGCTCCTGCAAGTCGTGCGTGAGCGCATAGGCAAAATTCTGCAGCTCGGCATTGGTGGTCTGGAGCGCTTCCTCAGCCTGTTTGCGGACCGTTGCATCCTCAATCGCCAGAAGGATCGTCCGCGCTTGTGCATTCGGGTTGAAGATTTCGCTCGCGTTGAGCAGCATCACTTTCCGCCCGACGTGTTCAAATTCGTGTGTCACTTCAAAGTCCCGGAACGTCGAGTGCGCGGGGAGAATGCTTTCCAACAGCTCACGCAGTTTCGGAATATTCCATTGCCCATTCCCGAGGTCGTAGATGAGGCGGCCCTCCGTCTCTCCCCGCACCGCCCGGAATGTTTCGTAGAACGATTTGTTCGCTTTCATGACTTGCAGGTTCTGGTTCAGGATCACCAATGGCTCCCGCACCGTCTCTACAATCGCTTCGGCGAAGTCAAGGCCGCGCTTGGCAGCATCGATGTCGATCAGCATCACTACAGCGCCGTCCGCTTTGCCATCCGGTCCTAGGGATGGAAGGATGCGTAACGAGTACCAGTGGCCGTTCGAATCGCGGACATCACGCGGTTGCCGGCTTGCTCCCTCCATCGCCTCCAACAACCACCGGCGCAGGTCGGGGAGCTCTATCTGTGGCTGAAGATCGGTAATCAACCGGCCGACATCGGAGGCGATCAGGTTCAGCATCGGTTCAATCGCACGCGTAAAGCGGCGGATGTGCAAATCCCGTCCGACCATGACCAGAGGGATACTGATACTTTCGAGAAGATTGGCCAAATCCCGGTTGACCTTCGTGAATTCCACGTTGCTGATCTTCAGTTCTTCGTTCAGCGTGTTCAATTCTTCGTTGGCCGATTCCAGCTCTTCTTGTGCGGTTTCCAGCTCCTCGTTGCCCGCCTGCGCCTCTTCATTCGCCGCCCTCAGCTCTTCCTGGGTGGTCGCGTTATCCTCCACGATCGTTTGCAGGTACTCTTTGGTAGCCACCAGCTCGCGTTGCAGCCGGGCGCTTGCCCCGTTGTCCGGTATCGCGGCCTTCTGCGCCACCACCGGGCCGCCGTTTGGCTGAGCATCTTCGAACAGAACCAGAAAATGGCGCTCTGCGGAAGAGGATGAGTGCCCGAGCGGAATTACCTCGATGGTGACGTCTCTGAGTCGGCCCCCGTCCTCAATCCGGAAGCCGTCTTCTTTGGATGCGACGTTCGTCTCTCTGGCAGTTCGGATCGCCTTCCCCAAACCGGCGATTAGGCCCTCGCGTGCCATTTTCAGCAGGTTATGGGCAGGCGCGCCGGGCGAGACCTCGAGGTAGGGAGCGGCGCGGCCCCGTACCTGAACGATATTCATGTCATCGTCAATCACGGCGCCCGGGGGAGTATGTTCGGCCAGCACCAACCGGTCTGCCTCCTTCTGCACGTCGAGACCGGTTCGGCCCTCAGCGATTCTTTGGCGGAGATTCATGCCGCGTTTGGTGTGGCGGCCGGCGCTCAGGGTCTGCGCTGCCGCATTCGCAGCCGGCCCTATGCGATAAATCTTGTGGCTCTGCTCTACTTGATGAAATGCCCCGGAAAGCGTGCCGATGCTTTCCGATGGACCGAGTATCAGGAAGCCCGTTGGATTGAGCGCGTACCGCAGAATCGACCACACCTTGCGCTGCAACATGTCTCCGAGGTAGATCAAAACGTTGCAGCAACTGATCAGGTCCAGCTTGGAGAAAGGCGGGTCCTGTGCCAGGTTGTGCCGGGCAAAGACGCAGACGTCACGGATGTTCTTCGCAATCTGGTACCCGCGATCCGATCGGATGAAGTACCTTGCCATTCGCTCTGGCGAAACATTGGCCAGCGCGGCGCCTGCGTAGATACCGGAGCGGGCCTTTTCAATTGCCGTCTCACTAATATCGGTGGCGAAGATCTCGAACGGAATATTCACGTTTGTGTCGGCCAGGAATTCCGCTAAGCAGATCGCGATCGAATATGCTTCCTCGCCTGTGGCGCATCCGGGCACCCAGATCCGAATGGAATCGCCAGACCCACGATTCTCAACCAGCGCAGGGAATACCCACTTTTTCAGCTCTTCGAAAACCACTGGCTCGCGGAAGAATGCCGTGACGGTTATCAAACAGTTCTCGCACAGCGATTTTGCTTCTGCGCCGTTCTGCTCGAGATCGCGGCTGTAGTCTTCCAACGTTTCGAATCCGCGCAGCACCATGCGGCGCTTGATGCGTCGCGCCAGGGTGGCGCACTTATACTGCGTGAAGTCCACTCCGGTAGCGCCCCGCACGAGGCGGAGTATCTTGGCCAACTCCCGATCCGCTGGCAGCTGAATCGCATCCGGGGATTGGACCGGGATTTGAGACTCGCGCGCGATGGCTGCCAGTTTCCCCGCGATGGCGGCTGGCTGCAGGACGAAATCCACCACGCCCGCGACAATGGCGCTCCGCGGCATGCTGTCGAACTTCGCGGTGCGCATTTCCTGAGCGAAGGTAGTACCGCCCACGGCCTTGATCGCCCGGAGACCCAGCGTCCCATCTGAGGCGGTTCCAGACAGAATGACGCCTACCGCCTTGCTGCCGTACTCTCCCGCCAGGGCGCAAAGAAAAGCATCGATCGGCATGTTGCGGCCGCTGCCCGGCCGGGGCATCGTATTTAAAACTCCACCGGCAATGCTCAAATTACTTCGTGGCGGAATCACATAGACGTGATTCGCCTCGGCACGAGTTTCGCCGGTGACTTCCGAAACGGGCATTCTGCTGGCTTTCGAAAGCAGTTCCGTCAGATGGCTCTCGTGACTTGGATCGAGATGCTGAATCAGCACAAACGACATGCCGGTATCGTCTGGCAAATGGCTGAGCAGTTCCGTGAACGCCTCCAGCCCCCCAGCGGAGGCGCCGATGCCGACCACGGGGGGTAAGCGGCCTTCGATTAGCCCCTCGGCGGCTGGCCTCACGAGGGCCAACGCTGAAACGGGGCTTCCCATTACCGAAGTCGGGGCAGTCTGTCGCTTCGGGAAAGATGAATCAAGCGCACGCGGAGAATGCGCTAGCCTTCCTGGCCGACGACGGCCGGTCTTCTCTGCCACACGCCACCATTACCTTTCTCGCCGGAACGAACGGGTGTCCTACCGGAACGCGAACGCGACGAACAGAGCACGCGCCGTGCCAATCCCGCCCTTCTGATTCTTGCGGTTGGTGGCCAGCCAACTGACTGAATTGTAACGCTATCTCCAGTCCACAAGGAGCGTGGCTGGTTCCAGCCGCCGTCAGCTGGCGCTCGGAGCGGCAATCAACTGCTTGATGACCTGACCGATCTCCATAAACTGATCCAGGCCGGAAGGCTTGGTGATGAACTGGCAAACTCCGAGGTCTTTTAGCAGAGCCACATCTCGCCGGGACCGGGAGGAACTCCACACGCAGACTGGAACGCCGCCGAGGTGTGCGGCGCCGCGAATCTCGCGCAGGATGTCTTCGCCAGTATACTTGGACAGATTCAGGTCCACCAGGATCAGGTTTGGAGTTGCCGCATCCGTATAAGGCTCCTGCCGGCGGATGAAAGCGAGGGCTTCGCCTCCGCTCTTCAGGTGAATCAGTTCAAATCGCAGACCTTGCTGATTCAGAGCCCTATCGAGCAAGAAGACGTCCGAACCGTTATCTTCAATGACAAGGATTCGGGCGGCGGGAACGGTCGAAGCATTTTCCAAAGTTACTCCCAGCGGCTGGTCATGGCCGCCCCCATCACGAGCCGCCATCCCGGAAGGGATGCCCTCTGAAGGAGCCCGCATTATCGTACCACCTGTCTAGCCCTTACGATCCAGCGCTTCGGCGCCGGCCCAACGAAATAGAAGGGGTAGCAGGTCACCATCGTCAGCACGTTGCCTTCTGACGGAGCCAGCACCCCTACATCGTCCGGATCCACCACCCTGAGCGATTCGACTTCGTAGTTGAAATCGCCTGCCGGCGTTGAGAATCGAATCTCGTCCTTAACCCTCAAATCCTTAAGCGGCCGAAAGAAACTGTCCCTGTGCCCGGCGAGGCCCACGTTGCCCGGCTGTCCAGGCAGCGCTGTGCCAGGAATGTGTCCCACCACGCGCCGGAGGTTGGTTCTGCTGGTGCCTTCGACGACGACGACGGAGAGGAGCAGACGAGGAATCTCGAGACGGCCGATCAGACCGCGCATCGCAGCTGCCCGCACAGCGTTCGCAGCTGAAGATTCCGCACGCGGCAGGTCGAAACTGGCGGCCCGCAGGAGGTCGAGATCCCTGCTCTGCCGCCTCTGATAAACCCAGGAATCCCCCAGCGCGTATGCACAGTAGCCAAGAAGCAGCACGGCGCAGGCGATGAGGACATACTGGGCCCACTGCAGAGTCCGCCGAATGAATCCCTTGCTGACGACGAGCCTCATTTGGCGCCATTCCCGTCAAGCCGTGATTCGCCGGCAGCCCTGTAGCCGGCGCGCGTACGCACATTCAACCTGCTATGGCCGTCCGCCCGCGCAAGTACCCGGATGGCACGATAAGCACCGTCACGAGCCGGGTTGCTCGGGACATATCCGATCGTGTATTGATGGCGTATGTCCCGAGCAATGCGCTCGCTGATGGCCACCACTTCGGTGAGCTTGTCCGGAAAGAAGGCTTCGCCTCCGGTCGCCTGCGCCAGGCGCTTGAGCACCGCCGGATTCTTGTCCGGGTCTTCTTCGTCGAATACGCCAACGGTATAGATGACGGCGCTGGATTGCTCGGCCATTTTCATGACCTGTGCCAGACTGTGCGTGCTGGCGTTGTCGCCACCGTCGCTGACGACGACCAACACTTTCTTTTCCCGGCTGCCCGCCTGCAATTCCTCCAGCGCCTTTGCAATCGCGTCATAAAGAGCCGTCTGGCCTCCCGCGGGCGCGTCGGCAATTGCGTATTCAAGTTCGGCGGTGCTGTTGGTGAATCGGAAAGCGCCGGGAAGCCCCAGCGAAACCTTCTCATTGAAGTTGACGACGAACATCTCGTCGTCGCGATTGCTGGATTTCACAAAGGTATGGGTCGCGGCGGTGACTTCCGCCAGTTTCGGTCCCATGGTTGTACTATGGTCGACAACCAGTCCCACGGTGACCGGAATGTCTTCGTTTCTGAAAAGCTGGATGCGCTGCGGCACACCGTTCTCAGACACCTCAAAGTTCTGCTCGCTCAGATCCGAGACAAAGCCGCCTTGGTGGTCGCTCACCGTAGCGGGCAGCACCACCAGCGCGACGTCCACTGAGATTCGAAAGGATTCTGAGTCGCGGCCTTCACTTCCGGGCGGCCCCTGCTGCCCGGCATAGCCAGTTAGAATCGCCAGGAGAAAGACCGGGAGAGCGATTGCACTTGCCGTGCTCCGCTCCCCCGCCTGCCACAGCTGCCTGCTCATAGCTGCTCTCCATCTGGCTTTATCACCGGACCAAGTCCCTTACAGCGAGCGCTTTTGCACCAATCGGAGCGTCCAGGCCAAGCCTAGAGCCAGCAACCCGAAAAACGCCATCAGCGGCAACGAACTTGCCGTCGCCGGAAGCGTCTCAGCGGCTTGCGGCGGCGCGGCCGTCTCCGCTACCACTTCCTGCGCTGGCGGCGGCGTAACCACCTGGGCGAGTTCCACGTCCTCTCCCGTGGGTTTCACCGCAATCACAGGTGCCTGCTGCAACTGCGCAACCACCGGCTCGTTCAGCGTCACCATCGGCACTTCGACTTCCGCCGGCAGATCCGCTGTCGTAGCGAGAACTACCGTGTTGGTCGTCGTAGCCAGCTCGACTGCCTTCGCCCGTGGGTAGACAAATTCCTCGCCCCAGGTTCTGCCCGGATAGAACCATGCCCGAAGCGCCTCGGGCTGACCGGCCGGCCGCTCGCGGAACGTAACTACGGTCTTGTCAGTCACCTTGAGACGATAGTTCGGAATCGCAAGGATCGTGGCGTAAACCACTGTTTCGTCCTTGTTGAAGATCTGGACAATGTGCCGGTCGGACTTCGAGTCCAAGATTTTGAACACGTAGGTGCCGGCGGGCAACACGCCCCAACCCTTCAAGTGGACGCCCGGAATCTCCACAGGCCCACTGAAACTGATCACGGTCTTCCTGTTCCAATCGTCCGCCTTTGCGCCTGGCGAGAATATGGCGCCCATTAGCGCCAGACCAATCACGGTTGTCGATACTGTTCTCAAAATACTCATCTGCTCCTGCTCCTTTTATCTAGAATCTGTGCGATCAGCTCTCTGCTCTGCCGGACAACATGCCTGCAGATTTCGGCCGGCTGGTCGCACACGAAGGGATGGAAGCACTCCGAGGTCCATCGGCCCGCTTGTCTGCGAAGGGCGCGGCCGTTCGTTTGATAGCAAGGCCGCGGTTGCTGCATCATTGAGGAATACGGGGCGCAGTGCCATTACTGCGAAGCTCGCAACCAGCCTTGCCCGCCCAGCTATAGGCTCATGCAGTTATTGCCAGATGGGTGCAGGATCTGCTACGAAAGACGCTAGCAAGCACTGCCGCTACCTGCAACACGCCGATAAAAGAGAAGCCACAACGGAAAGGCTGGTCGACCAGTGAGCGCTGCTAACCGATCGGGCTGGCCCGGGTTCCGGCGGTGGGGTCCGGTGACCTCCGAAACGGCTCTTTATCCGCACAAAAATCCTCTGCTGCGGCAAGCAGAAGGAGTCGAGTAAGGTGGTAACGGACGCCGCCTCCCGCAAGCGCGGTGTTGCTCACTCGTTCTCCGTCAGCCGGCTGCAGCAGAGGGCAGGTTGAAAACGTACTTCGCGAATTCGACCAATACCGAGCAATCCGAAGGCCGCGCCTCTGGCGCGACGTCTGCCGGCTTCCTGTTTTTGTCGATCGACGGAACAGCCGCAGCGCGCGAGGGGCAAGCCGTCCAGGGCGGCCTGACGACGTCATGTCTACGGATGCTTGACTCCTGGGCAGGGGACCAGTGAGAGAACGAGGCTGAGGAGCACAAGCATCCCCAAGGCTACTGGTAAGAACATTGGACCCTCGATTCAGTCCCGCTGAGCGACGCTCCCTGCGCCAATAGTTCGGGCGAGAATCCCGGCACGCGCGGCGTTGCGGCCGGCAAAGATTGTCCCCAACAGACTCGATGCAGTTGTCCGCACGTCCGGCACTCATACTGGCCATGTGAAGGCCACATCGGCTCGGCGTGCATCAACCGGCACCAGAAATTCGCGATTCGATCTTGGGTCAGTTTCATTGTTCCCTGTCTTGTTAAGCCTGTGGGGGATGCTAGAGGCGCGTGGCAGCGCGGCTTTCGCGCTCGGAATGCCCGGAGTGCTTCAGCGCAGATGACCATTCATTGGCCTGTTTTTCAGCCTCCGCTTTCGCCACTCCATAACGTTCCTGAATGCGCCCGACGAATTGATCCTTCTTGCCGGCGATGGCTTCCCAGTCATTATCGGTGAGCTTTGCCCATCGCTCGCGCGCCGAGCCGGTAAACTGCTTCCACTTGCCTTCGATCTGGTCCCAGTTCATGATTTTCTCCCGCCGATTCCGGTTTCCCGGCTTATCTGAGTTGTGGCACGTTGACCGCCGTTCGAATTCAGACTACTTACGGGGCGAGTTTCTTCGAAGGCGCTTATGCTGCCTCGATGCGCCGCCGAATGTGCATCGCCAAGAGCACAATCTGCACCTGCGCGTGCCGCCTTTCCCCGCATCTACGAAGGTCGGCGGCGCTTGGCCCCGCTCGTGCACAGATACAGACACCACAGTTCCCGAGGAGGAACTCTAAATGGCAAGGAACATATCGGTCATTGGCATCTATCCGGACCGCACAACCGTCTCGGATGCGATCAACGTTTTACATAGAGCGGGGTATCGGACGACGGACATATCGGTTTTGGCGTCCGACAACCAAGGCTCAAAGGATTTCGCGCTCGACAAACGCACCAAGGCTTTGGAAGGTGCGGCGATTGGAACGGCAGCGGGCGCGCTGGTTGGCGCTGCATTCGCCTGGGCGGTTGCTGTCCAGGCTGTGACCGTCACCGCTTTAGGGCCGCTCGTCGCGGCTGGACCGGTGCTGGCTGCCATTGCTGGAGCCGGAGCCGGCGGGGTGCTGGGCTGGGTCGTGGGACTGCTGGCCGGTTGGCGCGCCACCGAGTACGTCGCCAAGCGGTTCGCCGGCAGAATCAGGCGTGGCGGCACACTCGTATCCGTTCACTGCGACAGCAAAGAGTGGTGTGACCGGGCCAAGAAAACTCTAAAGGATACCGGCGCGCGGAATATCTCTTCCGCCTCGGAGTCAGCTGCAGACTACGGCACGACGGACAAGCCGACCGAGAGGGCACCGGCAGCCATCGCGAATCGTGGCGCAACGCCCGCTGAACCGGCGAAGGAGTACGTCGCGCCGGAAGCCAAGAACTAAGCAGCCATCACGGCGATAGCAGTTCTTCCGGAGCACGGACTGAATTTCATCCTTATCGAACGGCAGTGGACTCCGGCACGCCGCGCTATCAACCAGAGAAGTGTCCAGACGTGCTGGAAAACGAGGTCTGGCCGGGCATTCTGGGCCCGGCTATCCCGTGAAAACGTGTCCCAAACCGGGGCCGAGGAGCGGCACGGGCGGTGGAACAGGGTCTAGTCGGACTGGCCGCCAGCGTGCACACCACAGATTGACATTAAGGAGACGATTACCATGCAGTTCATTCGACCGACTAGCTCCGCTACTTTGTTGCTGTTTATCGGGACGATTGTTCCGGCGTTCGCCCAAGCCGAAAAAGAACAGCGCCCGCAAGGACAACAACCACAGGCAAGACAGCAGCAGCAGCTGCAGAAACCGCAGGCCCAGCCGCGCACACAACCCGCTCAAAGGCCGCAGCAGCAGGCTCAGCAAAAACCGCAGCCGCAACAACAGCGGGTCCAGCAAAAGCAGCAGCCGCAGCAGCAGCGGGCCCAGCAGGCCCAGAAACAACAACCGCAGCAGCAACAACCGCAGCAACAGCGGGCTCAGCAAGCCCAGAAACAACAACCGCAGCAGCAGCGGGCCCAGCAGCAACAACCGCAGCAGCAGCGAGCCCAGCAAGCTCAGAAACAGCAACCGCAGCAACAGCGGGCTCAGCAAGCTCAGAAGCAGCAGCCGCAGCAACAGCAGGCCCAACAGCAACAGCAGCCGCAGCGCACGCAGCAGCAGGCAGTCGCGTGGCAACAGCAGAAGGGCTGGCAACAGCAGGGAGCTTGGCAGGGGCGCAGCACATGGCAGCAGGATCGCAGTCAACAGTGGCAAGGCGAACATCGCACATGGGCGCAGCGTGGAGGCTATGGTGGATACTACATTCCCCAAGCTAGCTACAATCTCCACTTCGGCCGCCAACACTGGTTCCGGATGCACGCCATGCCCACCATCTACATGGGGTATCCTCGTTTCGAGTACGGGGGCTTCTCATTCCTGCTAGTGGACCCGTACCCGGAAGCCTGGGCGGAGAACTGGTTCGATACCGATGACCTTTATATCGCGTATAACAATGGGTATTACCTTTATGACCGGAGATATCCGTCCTTCGGCATGGCGATCACTGTCGAGCTGTAGCTGACAGTGCCTACACCCCAAGCGGAACGACACCGCACCGGACGGGTCGGCTGGCTGCGCGCAGCCGTACTGGGCGCTAACGATGGGATCCTTTCGACCGCCAGTCTGGTGCTCGGTGTTGCGGCTGCGCATGCGACTCACAGCAACGTGATGGTCGCGGGCATAGCCGGCCTGGTCGCTGGGGCGATGTCGATGGCAGCCGGTGAGTACGTTTCGGTGCACTCACAGGCCGACACTGAGAACGCCGACCTCAAGCTGGAACGTGCGGAGCTGAAGGCGGACCCCGAGGGCGAACACAAAGAACTAATGGCGATCTACGTTGCCCGCGGGCTCGATCGGCGACTCGCCAAACAGGTGGCACAGCAACTGATGGCACATGACGCCTTGGGCGCGCATGCCCGCGATGAACTTGGCATTTCGGCCGCCTTCAGCGCGCGTCCGATTCAGGCTGCGTTAGCGTCGGCCGCCAGCTTCGGCGCCGGAGCGGCGATGCCCCTCGTGGTCGCGGGCATCACGCCGGCGGCTGGCCTCATCCCGTTCGTCTCGGGAAGCTCACTGTTGTTCCTGGCGCTCCTCGGTGCGTTAGCCGCTCGCGCCGGGGGTGCGCGTGTGATGCTCGGCGCAGCGCGCGTCACGTTCTGGGGCGCCCTCGCCATGTCGGTGACCGCAGGCGTCGGAACGCTATTCCAAACCTGATCTGCAGCAACTGCGAGGATCGGTGCAGATCCTGCATCTCCCGTCAGCGGAACTTCCTCGGCCGGCAAAATGCCGTGTCCAGAGCCCTAGATTACGCCGCCGGCCGTTTGGACCCGTGCTTGCACTTGCGCATCGCGAAGGAGCCAAAAAGATGCTTTGGACAATCTGCGTAATTCTGCTGGTTTTGTGGGCTTTTGGAATGGCGGCCTCCTACACTGGCGGCGGGCTGATTCACATCCTGTTGGTCATTGCCCTAGTGGTGATGGCGATTCGACTCATTCAGGGACGGCGAGTCGTTTAGTTGATGAGACCCATCCAGCCGGCGTGATCCAAACCGGCGACTGGGTAGTGGATTGCTACTGATCGATTAGGAGACTAAAACATGCCTTTGATAAACATCGTTATCGCGCTGATCGTCGTCGGTGTCGCATTATGGCTGATCAATAACTATATCCCCATGGCCCACAGCATCAAGACCATTCTTAACGTAGTGGTCGTGGTTGCGGTCGCGGTCTGGGTCCTGCAGGCGGTCGGCATGTGGGGCCGCGTGACGAGCTACAAGCTGTGAACTGAGGCAGGCGCGGCCTCAAATTAAGCGCCCAACGGTCCCAAAGGAAACCCCTCTCCATGCGCTCGATACTTACCGCCAGTATAGTCCTCGCGATCCCCTTTGCAGGGCTTGCGCAGCCATTCGTGGCGCTGGATGTGAGCGACAAGCTCAATTACCAGATCAAGCAGTCCATTGGTCCATTGGCGCTGATTGGCGATGCTGTATATGCCGGGATCTTGCAGCAATCCGATACCCCGGTGGATTGGAGGCAGGGTGGAGATGCCTACGGTAAACGCTTCGGCGTGACCGTCGCCTGCTCCGGAATCCATAGCGTCCTGGCTTTTGGTTTGGATTCAACCCTGCACGAGGATCCCCGCTATTTTCGATCCGGCGCCGGCGGGTTCTTGCGCCGCACCGGACACGTGTTCCGCGGCACCATCCTCACGCATACCGACAGGGGGACCGAGACGCTGTCCATCTGGCGCCTCGGAAGCGCTTATGGAGCTGCCTACCTCGCGGACGAGTGGTATCCCGACCGGAACCAGACTGTGCGTCTTGCGCTCTCCGAAGGTTCTCTCCAACTCGGGTTCGATCTGGCGAGCAACCTGGCATCCGAGTTCTGGCCGGATCTCAAACGGAGGATCCAGCGTCGCAAACCATGACTGGCCGCCACCTCTGCCCTATGGAGATTTCGTCATGAGCCTGCACATCGAGCAGCGTGAAAGCGAAGGAATCATCATTCTCGACCTGAAAGGCTCCCTCACCTTAGGCCAGGGAGACTTGGAGTTGCGTGACAGGCTGCCTGCGCTGCACCAATCAGGCAAAGTGAACATCATAGTCAACCTCAAAGAGGTAGTCGGAATCGACAGCACAGGGCTGGGAACACTGGTGTTTGGGCTCGGCAGGCTGCGTAAGGCCGGTGGAAGGCTGGCGCTGCTCAACGTGAATCGGGCGCATCTGCAACTTTTTGTGCTGACCAAATTGGCCATCGCTTTTGAGTTCTTCTATGACGAGCAGGCTGCGGTGAACAGCTTCTTTCCGGATCGAGCGCAGAGGCCTTTCGACATCCTCGCCTACGTGCAGGATCAGAACGAGCGCGAACCGAACAACATCACCCGGCCCGAGGCGGCTTGCTAGAATAGGAACCGATGCCCCAACCGCCCGCATTTTCGGGCCGGATCCTCATCGTCGACGACGATGAGCGGCAGCGCGCGGCGATGGCGGCCAGCCTTTCGGAGTGCGGCTTTGAGACGCACGTCTCGGCTGACGGGCAGGCAGCCCTGGAGCAACTGACCACCTTTAATGCCGATGTGATTGTTGCGGATCTGGTGATGCCGCGCATGGACGGCTTTGAGCTGCTCCGGTACCTGAAGG
>CAZZHN010000031.1:0-31294 GCA_964654065.1 uncultured Solibacteraceae bacterium | reverse complement strand
ATGGAACCTGACCTACGACCCGGAAAACGACCGCGCCATCTCGCCGGTGAGCCGCGGCTGGAGCGCTTCCTGGGGAGGCTACGTCCTGTTCGACTGGGACACCTATTTCGCATCGTTCATGTACGGCCTGTACAACCAGGATCTGGCCTTCGCCAACGCAGTGGAAGTCACCAAGGGCGTCACGCAGCGCGGCTTCATTCCCAATGCGTCGTCAGCGTACAACATTCAGACCGATGATCGCTCGCAGCCGCCGGTAGGCAGTCTGATGGTGCTGGAGATCTACAAGCGCCACAAACAGAAGTGGTTTCTCGGCGAGGTTTACGACGAATTGCTGCGCTGGAATCGCTGGTGGCCCGGCGCCCGCGACACCAAAGGACTGCTCGCCTGGGGCTCGGACAACCAGCCGCAGCTGGTGGACGGCACATTCCATAACTTTCAAGCGGCGCTGTTCGAGTCGGGGCTGGACAACTCGCCGATGTATGACGGCGTGCCGTTCAACCAGGCAACCAACCAGTTGGAAATGGCTGATGTTGGATTGAACGCACTGTACGTCGCCGATTGTCGCGCCCTGGCGGAAATCGCCGGCGTCTTGGGCAAGACGGCGGAGCAAAGCGAGTTGCTGGCGCGTGGGGATCGTTACGCAGCGGCTCTGAGCACACTTTGGGACGAGAAGGCGGGCATCTACCTAAATAAGCGTACCGATACCGGCGAGAGTTCGCCGCGGCTCTCGCCGACCAGTTTTTATCCGCTCATCGCGAAAGCGCCCACGGCGGAGCAGGCTGCGCGCATGGCGAGCGAACATTATTTCAACCCCGCCGAGTTCTTCGGCGAATGGGTGATGCCCTCGATCGCGCGCAACGTGCCTGGTTTTCAAGACCAGAACTATTGGCGTGGGCGAATTTGGGGACCGATGAATTTTCTGGTCTACCTCGGGATGCGTAACTACGACCTCGGACCGGCGCGCAGAGATCTCGTCGAGCGCTCGCACAAACTGTTGATGAAATCGTGGCAGAGCGACCGGGCGATCTACGAGAACTACAACTCGATCACCGGCGCGGGCAATGACGTGACCAGCAGTGACGCCTATTATCATTGGGGTGCGCTGCTGGGCGTGATCGGGCTGATGGAGCAGGGCTACTGATCGGCCCTATTGGTTCGGCGCCGTCTGATCCAGCACGGAGCGGATCGCGCTGCGGAGCTCCGATTCCTTCTGGATTCCGATGAATTGACGCCGCACCACACTATCACGGTCGATCACAAACAGCACCGGGATCTTGTGAATTCCATAACGGCGATGCATCACGCGATTGTCATCAATCAGCACCGGCATCGCGTAGCCATATTCCTCGACGTATTTCTTCACCGTTGCTGGCGATTCGTCGCTGACCCCATAGAAGCGGACGGCGCCGGCAAAATCCGAGCGTAACTTCTCTAACGCCGGAAACTCCGCCCGGCAAGGCATGCACCAGGTCGCCCAGAAATCGATCACCACCACGTTGCCGCGCAGATTCTCGAGCGCCACGGACTCCCCATCCAGCGTCTTGAGACTGAAGCTCGCTGCGCGCTCGCCGGTCCGGATCGGGTCGCCTCGCGAAGCCGCCATCCCGACTTCCGACCATCCCGGGTCCGGTGTGAAGTGAAATAGCGAATCGGCGACCTGCTGGTTCAGCTCCACCAGCTTCATCTTCATGGCGATTTCGACCCTTCCAGCGGACGACCGGTTGATCTCCTTGTACTGCCATACGACGAATCTTTGATGGTCCACCGATAGTTCAACTTCGATTCCGCCTGCATGGCCGCGAATCGAGTAGCAACGTGCGCTTCCGCCGCCCGGCCCGCAGTCCTGCCCTTTGGCCATCACAGCATCCTGCACCGTGTTGGCCAGCGCCAGAACTCGATCGAGCAGAATCTTTACCATCGACTCATGCAGGTCTTGACTGGCTACCTTCGCGTCGTGCTCTTCATCGCTATCCTCCGACTGCGCGGTGGCGGACACCTGGGACCACTCTTTCTTGGAAGCCAGGGCCAGCCAGATCGAGCTGCCGTCGCTTACCGAAACCGCCTGTTGCTGGGGCTGCTGCAAGCGAGCGAAGTAGCGGTGGCCGGTGGCGTTGGCCAGTTCGCACTCGGCAGATGTGGTTCGAGACTGGCCCACCGAATACGTGGTTTCCTCCCGCTCCGCGACCATATGCGCAGCCTTCAGACCGCTGTAGGTCGAAACCACTTTCTCCAGCACCTGCTGCGCCGTCAGCCCGCTTGCACTGGCGGGGACAGCCAGCAGGCAGAGAGAAATGAAGTAGCGCGTCATCGTTCGCGTTCCTGCTTGAGCCATGTTTGTTTTCGAAGGACACCGCTTCGTTCCGCGACTCGATGGCCGGCTTCATCTGCCGCAGGACTGGCCACCTCAGGATACCGCTGGCGGTGCCATACTGCTTAATCAGGAGATTGAAATGCGAAACGCTCCATTTCTCGCACTCGTCGCCGTTCTCGGTTCACTCCTCCTGTTTGCTAGTAACGCCTCGGCGCAGCAAACTGGCTCGACTCCTGTTCCGCAGGCTCCGCAGGCCTTGGATGTTCCAGCGGGACCGCCCTCGGCCGAACAGCAGGCGCGCCTGCTGGACGAGGTGCGCCATTACGCGCTCAACTATACGCAAAGGCTGCCCGATTTCATCTGCCTGGAGCAGACCCATCGCTACATCGACGACACTGGCCAGGCGGCGTGGCGTCCGGTGGATGTCATTACGGCGCGCCTCAGCTATTTCAACCAGAAAGAAGACTACAAGCTGGTCACGCCGGACGGCCGCGTGGACCCAAACGCGTCCTACGCCTCCGTAGCTGGGGTTTTTTCGATGGGCGATTTCGGTACCACGATGCGCGATATCTTCGACCCTGCGAGCCAGACCAGATTCGCGTGGGAGAAATGGACCACGTTGCGAGGGCGCTTGACGCAGATCTTTTCCTACCGGGTCCCGCTGCGGTTATATACCATCGCGTACCAGGGCGCACATAAGGGAGATGTGGGGAGAATCAAGGTCGCCTATCGTGGATCGGTCTTGGTGGACAAAGAGCTCAACGCGATTGTGCGGATCACCCACGAGGCTCTCAATATTCCGCCCTCGTTCCCTATACGGGACGCAAAAGAAACGATGGACTACGACTTTGTCAAAATTGGCGAAAGCGAGTTCCTTCTACCGCTGGTGGCCACCTTGCAGATGCGCACCCAGATGTACAGTGGCAAGGTCTGGACGAGGAATGTGAAGGAATTCCGCCTCTACCGGAAGTTCTCAGCCGACGCCGTGATCAAGTTCGCCGGCCCGGATCTAACCCCACTGCCCGACAACCAGATCAAGCAACAGCCGCCTCAGCACCATCCGCAGTGAGATTCCGGCAGACGATCCTCGACCAGTCGCGAAGGTGAGGCCGTGTTACAGTAATCGTGGCGTTTAAGAATATGAGCGCTGCATTGACCCCTTTCCGGTGGCCGGCCAGTTGGAAGGATGCTTCTGCCCTCGCGCTGTTGAACGATACTTCTGTCAACTGCCTGCTGGCTGAAAGTGGCGCCACACCCGGCGTCGTTGTCGGGGAGGCGATGCGGAGAGGACTGGCCGTCGTCGACCCAACAGCGCCTCCGGCCGGGGTCTCCATCACCAAGGGAGAGTGGCCGGGCGTGCAGGCGTCCCGCGGCGACGCCGTCGTCGCCGGTCCTACCGGCAACCCCTGGGTGGACTCGAACGGTTGGCGAGTCCGGCTCGAAGCGGCTCGCCATCCAGGCGCACGCGTGTGGATCGACGCCCAGCCGAAAGGGCTCGTTTCACCGGACTCTTACCCGCTCGCGTTCGCCGACGCGGCCGCCTATGGCGGCCGGTGGATCATTTCGCTGGACGATCGGTTCGCGGCGGACGTTGCGCAGGGCAAGGCGGACGTTTTGGCCTCCTGGAAGAAACTGACTGCTGCCGCCAGGTTCTTCGACGATCGAAAGGCGTGGTCCGCCTATACGCCGGAGGCGGTCCTCGGCATCATTTCCGACTTCGCCGGCAACAATGAATACATCGGCCAGGAACTGCTGAACCTGGTCGCCAGAACCAATCAGCAATACCGGGTACTGCGGAAGAACCAGCTTGCCCCGGCGTCGTTCGCCCATCTCAGGGCCGTCATCTATGCCGATGCCGTGCCTCCCGATCCGGCCGTGAGGAATAACATCATGGCGTTCGTTCAGGCCGGCGGGCTGCTGATTACCCACCCCAAGTGGGGCAACGCGCCCGGCATCCGCGCCAGCAATCAGGATAACGACAAATACGTACTGCGCATCTCAGGCAAAGGCCGGATCGCGTTCGCGAAATCCGAATTCGACGATCCCTGGGCGATAGCCCAGGAGTCCGTTCTGCTCATCAGCCACCGTTACGACCTTCTAAGGTTCTGGAATAGCGGTTCGGTGGGATCCTGTTTCAGCGTGGCGCCCGATCGCAAGCGGGCTCTGGCGCAGGTGCTCTTCTATGCCGATCGCGGCCCCGAAGATGCGGGCGTGCGCGTCGCCGGAAACTTCCGTTCCGGGAAGTTGTGGACGCTGGACGGGAAGGTTTCTAACCTCACGATGGTTCCCCAGAAAGATGCAGTGGAACTGCATTTGCCGGCGGTGGCGCGCTACGCCGCGGCGGAGTTGGAGGCTTAGCTGTATGCCGTCAAATTGTACCCGCCGGGACTGGCTGAAGTCCGTATCCGTTCTGGGCGGCGCTTGTCTGGCCGGAGCGCCATTCTCTCGGGCGTTCGCGGCGCCCGCACCCACCGCCCCTGTGTCGGTGGGCAGGTGCCGGACTTACGATCCCAAGGAACTGCTGCCCGTGATGGCCAGAATGTTCGACCAGATCGGAGGAATCGGCAAATTGGTCAGGGGCAAAACAGTGGCCATCAAGTTCAACCTGACCGGCATGCCCGACTGGCGGCTGGGCAACCTCCCGGTAGCGGAGACGCATTTCACCAATCCGGCTGTGGTCGGCGCCGCGGTGAGCCTGATTGCCAAGGCTGGAGCCGCGCGCATCCGCGTCCTCGAAAGCGCCTGGTCCACCACCGACCCCCTCGAAGAATTCCTCCTGCAGGGGAATCTGGAGCCGCTGGAGATTCTGCATGCCGCTCCCAACGTCGAGTTCGAAAACACCAACTATCTCGGCAGGGGAAAGAAATACTCGCGCCTGATGGTGCCCACCGGTGGATACATTTACCCGGGCTTCGATCTGAACCACTCCTTTACGGACTGCGATGTATTCGTCAGCATCGCCAAGCTGAAGGAGCACACCACGGCCGGCTACACCGGCGCCATGAAAAATTGCTTTGGAAACGCGCCCGCCACCATCTACGGGGACGGTGCCGGCGTCGATGAGCCCTCCCTCACGCCGCGTGGCGGCCGGGGCGACTGCTTACACGACGGCCGGAGGCAGCCCCCGAAGAGCGCGCTCCAGGAGAAGGACCCGCGTACGCCCCGGCTCGAGACCTATCGCGTCCCGCGTATTGTGGTGGACCTGGTAGCCGCCAGGCCCATCCACCTGGCCATCGTAGAAGGCATCAAATCCATAACCGGCGGCGAAGGACCCTGGGCCCCGGGGGCTGCCCCGTGCAGCCCGGGCGTGATTATAGCCGGCTTGAACCCCGTCTGCACCGACGCCGTCTCGCTGGCCGTGATGAGCTTCGACCCCATGGGAGACCGCGGGTCGCCGCCCTTCGAGAAATGCGACAGCACTTTGAAACTGGCCGAAGACATCGGGATCGGCACACGCGACCTGAAAAGAATCGAAGTGGTCGGCGTTCCCATTCAGAGCGCCATATTCGATTACGCCAAGATTCGCGCCGCCAGGCAAGCCAAGCAACTGCAACAGCAACCCGACAAGAGAGGTTGATCGGTAGGTTGTCGGGCAGCGCTGGAGGTCATTGCCGGGCCGTGGCCAGGTTCTGTAGATGTCGCGTAGAAGTGGCATAGAGATGGAGGAACACGATAATGTTTAAGCGCAATAGCGGGTTAGGACGGCGGGATCTGTTCAAGACCTCGGCGGGGATCCTCGGAGGCGCGCTCCTGTCGCGGGAAGCGGCCGCCGATCAAGCGGCTCAGCGGAATGTCAACACCAACTCGAGCCCGTCCGCGCTCAAGATCACCGACCTCCGCGTGGCAATCGTGACGAAACCAGGGCCAAGCCCATGCCCCATCATCCGCCTCGACACCAACCAGGGCGTCTATGGACTAGGAGAGGTCCGCGACGGCGCCAGCGCCACCTTTGCGCTGTTCCTGAAAAGCCGGCTCTTGAATGAGAACCCGCTCAACATCACTTATCTCTTCCAGAAGATCAAGCAATTTGGTTTTCATAGCCGGCAGGCCGGCGGCGTGGTAGCGGTCGAAGAGGCTCTCTGGGACATCGCCGGCAAAGTGTACAACGTGCCCATCTACCAGATGTTGGGCGGCAAGTTCCGCGACCGCATCCGAATTTACGCGGACACCGACGAATCGCCGGATCCGAGAGTTTTTGCGCAGCGTCTGAAGGCCCGCAAGGAGGAGATGGGCCTAACCTGGCTGAAGATGGACGTGGGCATCAACCTGGTGCAGGACATTCCCGGCACGGTGACTGCGCCCTCCGAGATGACCGCGTGGGAGCAGAGGTCCCTGCCGCATCCCTTCGTCGCCGCCGAAGTGACCCAAAAAGGCATCGAGAAGCTGTCCGAATATGTGCAGGCGGCCCGCGAGGCCGTCGGCATGGAGATTCCCCTCTCCATGGATCACCTCGGGCACCTGGGCGTGAACTCCATCATCCGGCTGGGGAAAGCGTACGAGAAATTCAACCTTTCCTGGATGGAGGATGTGATCCCCTGGCAGTACACCGACATGCTGAAGCACATCACGGACAACAGTCCCACACCGATCCTGACCGGCGAGGACATTTACCTGAAAGAAGACTTCATCAACTTGTGCGAGAAGCATGCCGTGAGCAAGATTCATCCCGACATTTCGACCTCAGGTGGCATTCTGGAGACGCACAAGATCGGCGACGCGGCTATGGAATTGGGAGTTCCCATGGCGATGCACTATGCAGGCACTCCCGTCGGCGCCATGGCGAGCGTTCACTGCGCTGCCGCCACGGAGAATTTCCTGGCCTGCGAAAACCACTCGCTGGATGTGCCGTGGTGGCAGGACCTGGTGGAAGGCATTGAGAAGCCAATCATCAACAAAGGATTCATCAAGGTCCCGGATAAGCCCGGCTTGGGCGTCACTCTGAATGAAGAGGTGGTCCGGCAGCATCTGGTGCCCGGAACCGGCTATTTTGAGCCTACCCCGCAGTGGGACCACGAGCGCTCCTACGACCGGCTTTGGAGTATAGTCCAGGAGGAGGATGCTATCCGCCGCGGTTGACCCGGTAGAAGACTCAGGGTGATGCTCGCGCTGGCCACGTTGCGCGACAGCAGCCGCCCCTCTTGGTCGCTCCTCCACGTCCCACCCCACATGCTATCCTGATCCCGAATGTTTCGTCACCAGAGAAACGCTCGTGCTCTGTATGGGCTATCGGACATCATCTTGGCGACGCTCGCCTTTGAGCTCGCTTATCACGCCCGCGTCAGCCAGCACTGGCATTTTCTGTTCTATCTCCCCGCGGAGAAGAAAGCCCTGGTGCTGGGCTTCTCGCTCTTGGCCTGGGTCGTGATCGGATTGTGGCTCGGCATCTATGACAAGCTCGATTCGGCCCATCCGCGGACCATCCTTCGCGATTCTGCGCGGCAATGCGCCTACGCCGTACTTTGCCTTGTGGTGTTCGAGTATGCGCTACGCATGGACCTCAGCCGCTTCTTCCTGGCGCTATATGCCTTTCTGGCGTGGGTGCTGCTGCTGGTGTTCCGGCTCACGGCGGGACGCGCGGTCGGGGTGATCCGGCGTGAATTTGCTGCCCCTCACTATGTGATGGTGGTGGGTACGGGGGACCGCGCCATTCGTCTGGCAGGCTTGCTGGAAGAATCAGCGAAGTATGGCGTTCGGCTCCGCGGATTCTTCAGCGAGACAGGCGGTCCCGCCGAGATCGCGCTCGGCGCTGTCTACAAGGTGCATCCAGTCGCGGAACTGCCGTCCTTTTTGCGCCAGCAGGTGGTAGACGAGATTATCTTCGCCGTCGGCAGCGAGAGTTTAGCGGAACTGGAGGAGGTTTTCCTGCTCTGCGACCAGGAGGGGGTCCGGACTCGCGTGGCAGTGGATTTCTTCCCTCACGTCAACAGCACAGTTTCGCTGGACCGCCTGGAATCCACGCCATTGCTCACGTTCTCCGCGGCACCCGATGACGAGGTCCGCCTGCTGGTCAAGAGGGCCACCGATTTTGTGATCGCCGCCGCCGGCCTGGTGGTCCTGGCTCCCTTCATGGCAGCCATTGCAGCCCTGATCCGTCTCACATCGCCCGGTCCGGTGATCTTCACCCAGACACGCTGCGGTCTCAACGGGCGCCAGTTCCGGTTTTACAAGTTCCGGTCGATGTGTGAGAACGCCGAACAACTCAAACCAGCTCTGGCTCACCTCAATACGCGCCAAACTGCGTTCAAAATCCCGGACGATCCGCGCCTCACGCGCGTCGGCCGGTATTTGCGCAAGTTTTCCATTGACGAGTGGCCCCAACTCTGGAACGTATTGCGCGGGGACATGTCGCTGGTGGGTCCGCGCCCGGCCGTGCCAAGCGAAGTGGAACACTACCAAAGGTGGCAGAGACGCCGTTTGCGCATGCGGCCGGGCCTCACCTGCCTGTGGGCCGTCTCGGGGCGGGACAACGTCGATTTCGACAGCTGGATGAAGCTGGACATGCAGTACATCGACAACTGGTCTCTGGCGCTGGACTGGCAGATCCTGCTGCGCACCATACCCAGGGTGTTGACGGGCCACGGCGCCAACTGAGGACTGGCGTTAGCTGCCGTGTTCGAGCCTACTGATTCACCAGCAGTTGATCGCCGACCGCCCTGGTGGGCAGCGAAGCACCGACGTTTTCCACCCGACGCGTCAGAGCCCAAACCGCCAGCTCAGTTCGGTTGTTCACGGCCAGTTTTCGAAAAATCCGGTTCAAGTACTCCTTGATCGTACCTTCGGAAAGATGCAGTTGATAGGCGATTTCCTTGTTCGGCTTGGCTTGGCTCACCAATTCCACGACCTGCTTCTCCCGAAAGGTGAGTTCGCGGCTTGAGGGGCGCGATTCCCCTTCCGGCCTTCGGCAGGCCTGGCAAATGCGTTCTCTGCCGGCACTACGGAAATCCGTTCCGCAACGAGGGCAATTTCGCAAAGCCGGAATACGCCGGAGTTCCTGAATAGGCATACTGCTCTCCCGTCCTCTGTCGCCGGACCGCCGACACCCGATCCCGGTCCTAAAGTTGAAAACGAGCCCGAGGTACTAAGGGAGCAACCTGATGGCCAGAACCGCTAGTGCTGGAAAGGCAAGGGTTCCGCCTATCAAAAGCCGCGGGTAAGCGGATTTTACACGGTCGAGACTACCGGCCGGGGTCGTTTCGTGCACGCGCGACCGCCTGCCCGACCACGATTTCGCGATCTCTGCTCTGCGGAGTGCCTGTCATCCGGCACACTCGTCCCCGCCGCCCACCGGGGGAAAAGGCTGGCTAGTCGCCGTGTGCGGCCATGGCCTTCGCAGGCCGCGCCGAAGCAACCGGCAGGGGTTCGGGGCCATCCTCCACGCCGAGCTTTTTCATCTTGTAGAGCAGCGCCTTGTAATCGATTTTCAGCAGCGCCGCCGCTTGCTTCCGATTCCAGCGGGTCGAGCTGAGAGCCGCCAGGATCGCGTCGGTTTCGGCCTGCCGCTTCGCCTGGGTCACCTGTTCCAGAATCGGCGAGTCAACGGCTGCCTCGGCCGGCTGGGAGCGGCCCTCGGCCACCTGCATTTGTCTCAGGGGCCGGCGCGATGCCTTCGCGTGCAACTCGCTGGCAAGCGCATCAGCGTCGCGGAGAATCGTAAACTTTCGAACATAATTCTCCAACTCGCGCACATTCCCGGGCCAGTGATAGGTCATCATGGCATGCTTGAGGTCGAGTGTGATGGCCGGCGACGGAAGGCCCTTCACAGCGTGTTTGCTGATCAGAAACTCGGCCAGCGGGATGATATCTTCCTTGCGCTCCCGCAGCGGCGGAACTTGAAGGTTGATCACGTTCAGCCGGTAGTAGAGATCCTCGCGGAAGGTTCCGTCGAGAATTGCCTTCTCCAGATCGCGGTGAGTGGCCGCCATGACGCGCACGTCCACTTTGATCGTCTCCTTGCCACCGATTCGTTGAAACTCGTGATCCTGCAGGACTTGCAATAGCTTGGCCTGAAGCCGCACGTCCATGTCGCCGATTTCATCCAGCAGAATTGTGCCGCCCTCGGCTATTTCGAACTTGCCGGCCTTCTTCTGGAAAGCGCCGGTGAACGCGCCCCGCTCATAGCCGAACAGCTCGCTTTCGACCAGTTCCGATGGCAGCGCCGCACAGTTGAGCTTTAGAAACGGCTTTTTGGCTCGAGGAGACTGGGCATGCAATTCTCGGGCGAGCACCTCTTTTCCGGTACCCGTTTCGCCCTGAATCAGAACCGGAACCTCCGACCAGCCTACCTGCCCCACCAGGACCTGGATCTCTTTCATCCGCTGATTCGTCCCCAGCAGGACATCGGTGAACGTCGCAGGGTTCCGCATCGGCGCGGGATGCACCGAACCTTTGGCCTCCAGCGCCCGGCTGATCACCTCGCGCAAGTCTTCGTGCGCTACTGGCTTTGCCAGAAAATCCGTCGCTCCTCGCTTCATCGCGGTGACGACATTCAAAGTGGAGGACGCACCGGATAACACGATCACCGGCAGCCGTTGATCGAGGCTCCGGATCTCTCGCAGGATGTCCAATCCATCGCGGTTCGGCATCACGATGTCCAGCAGCACAGCCGACACTTCGGTTTCCGATGATCGGAGGCAAGCCAGCACTTCGTCGCCATCTTGAGCCGATGTCACGCCATAACCCATACATTTGACGGCGGTCTCGAGATACCGCAAGACCTCCGGCTCATCTTCTCCGATCAGAATGGTACAGGCGCGATCAGACACCAGCATGAATGTTGAACCTCCGCAGTTTTTCGAACGCCACACTTTCTTCCGAGTCCCCCACCGGCAACTGAGACCGGTGCATCGGAAGAACCATTGAGAACCTGGGACCCAAGTCCGTGTTTTCGGCCCAAATACGGCCATCGTGTTGAGCCATGATGAGGCGGCAAATCGCCAGACCGAGGCCGCCGCCCGAGCGGTCGCGCCCTCCCGAGTACGATGCGTACTCTTCGAAAATCTTGCCCAGATGCTCCTTGGGCACTGCCGGGCCGGAGTCCGTAATGTCGATCCGGTAGCTGTTCGGCGTCTGGATCGCGCTGTGCCGCCGCTCGATGCTGGGGGGCAGTCCCGCCTGGCCCGAGCGCCGTTCCCAAAAGAACGGGTAGCCGCGGATTTCGATCACGCCCGCTTTGGGTGTGAATTTGCAGGCGTTGTCCAGAATATTGATCAGGACCTGCTCCATCTGCCCAGGTTCAAACAGCAGACCTTCGTCGACCGGTTCCAGCTCCGAAGTAATCGTAATCCGTCTTTCATCGGCGAACGTCGCGATCTCATGCAAGGCCTGATCCAGGCATTCCTGCAGGTCGCCCCGCTGCAAGTCAGGCCGCCGTCTGGAATGTCGCGCCACACTTAGCTGAAACATCGCTGAGGCCATGCGCGAGAGACGGTGCGCGCTATGCCGCATGCGCCGCAGAACCTCCTGCTGCGCCTCGCTGATGGGGCCAAACGACTCGTCCAGCATCAGGCCGCAGTAGCCGCTCAAGGCGGTTAGCGGGGCCCGAAAATCGTGTACCGCCCTGGCCAGAAAATTGGTCCGGTCCTGGTCGTATTCCTGGAGCGTCAAGTTCGTCTGCACCAGGCATTGCAGAATCTCGTCCCGGTCTTCCCGTACAGCGCTGCTCGCCGGCCGCGAGACCGCGAAACCGAGAAAGGCGGCAAGAGTCACGGGCGTGACTGGCTTGAGCAGAATGTTGGCCTCGGAAACCGACGTTTGTTTGCGAAATCCCGCCAGATCGTTGCGGTTCACCAGATACAGATGCTTGGACGACGCGGGGTGACGGTAGCGAGCCGGCGGCGCGTCTGGGCTGTAATCCCAAAGACACAAGTCCGCGTGCGGGATTACGTCATCAGCACCGGCGTGCGAGAGTGTCCAGGGCTCCTTTAGAATCTCGTTGAGGATCTCTCTGCAGATCCGGCCCAACTCCCGGTCCTCCGAAATCAGAACGATATCCATAGATCCAGCGATCTTAGATCCCCGAAAGCCAAAAGAGAGCGCTGTCATTGAGACAGCGGCAGGCAACCACCACCTTGACGTCGCAAGTTTTCGGGAAATCTTCCCGTTTCTCGCGATCACTCTTACTAAGACCATCACATCATACCCTGAGATGAACTGAAGTCAAGTGACAAGTTGAGTTTACGGGTTTTGGTACTATTAGATCGCCGGGCGGCGAATGGTACTTGCGTGTGCCGAAACTTTGGGTTTGACCGGAATACTCTGACGGATAAACCTGTGACAACGGCCCTCGCAGCGTCTCCAAACACGGGACAGATGGCGAAATCTGAGGCATGACGGCGCCACCCCGTTCCAGTACCCCGCCCCGTGGCGCCAATTTGGCTAACTAACCGCAAGCTTTTCAGTAAAAGCGGAATCGAGTCATGTTCGGCGTGACGCAAATCGCTGATAGCATTTCATTTGAGAGGCGGGCCGTTGGTGCTTTTCAATGGCACCGAACGTGCTCCCGGCGGGTACGATGTCCGCCAACCACGCCGACCAGCTTTACAGGTCCCTCGACCGGCTCGAACGCCGCCGTCGCTATCGGGCCCGCGTTCACTGGCCGGTACAATTTCACCGGCGGGATGGGCTGGATCTATTGGCCACCGAGACCCAGGACTTGAGCAGTGATGGATTCTACGTTCGCTCCGAAGCTGTGTTCGTTCCGGGGGAACTTGTCGATTGTACGCTCCTGGTTCCCGCGCACCGGCCCCATGACTCTGGCGCGATGCTTCCGGTCGGCTGCCGCGTCCGCATCATCTGGGTCAGCGGGCCCGATGGCCAGCGATCTTACGGCGTAGGTTGTCGCATCGAAGATTACTGCTTTCCCTCCGCTGAACCGCCCACAAGTTGATTGCGTCGTTTCCAGCCGAAAACGCCGCCGGCGAAGCGGTCCGGGGCGCGCGCGTTAATCGCTCCGTTCCGCCTCACCTGAATGAACGTGAGGATGCGAATGCAGTTCGCCCGACCGATGCCTGTGGCGGTGCGCGTGAACGAGGTTGGTTCGTTCGAGCAACTCGCGATCCCGCAGAATCTCGGCCGGCGCGCCCTCCGCCGCGATCCGGCCGCTGTCCAGCACCACGCACCGGTCAGCGATATCCCCCAGATCGCCGAGATTGTGCGTAGCCGTAATCACCGACTTCGCTCCACCACCCCATTCCACAAGCAGGTCGATGAGCTGGCTCTGGCTTCGCGGGTCGAGCGCCGCCGTTGGCTCGTCCAGTAGCAGCACGGCCGGGTCCAGCACCAGCACGCTCGCCAATGCCACCCGCTTCTTCTCGCCGCCAGATAGCCGGTGGGGCACGCGATCCTTCAGGTGCGCGATACCGAAGCGCTGGAGCGTCTCGCCCACGCGGTCCCGCACCTCGGATTTCGGCCAGCGCAGCTGCAGCGGGCCGAATGCCACCTCGTCGAACACCGTCGGATTGAACAGTTGCACGTCAGGATTCTGGAACACCAGCCCCACCTGCCGCCGGAACCCATATGCGAACGCGTCGTCGGCGAACCGCTCTTCGGTCAGCGCTTGTCCACGGTAGCGGACCGCGCCCTCCTGCCCGAAATACAGGCCGTCCAGAATCCGCAGCAGGGTGGATTTACCAGAGCCGTTGGCCCCCACCAGCGCCACACGGCTACCCTCGTCAACGGAAAGGCTCAGGCCCTCCACCGCCGTCTGCCGGTCATAGCGGTAGGTCAGATCCGTGATCTCGAACAGCGTCATCGGCCCGCCCAAACGCCGGCAGCGGCCAGCGCCGCAAACCCCGCCAGCGCCGCCCAGTCGAGACGCCTCATGTTGAATTCATCCAGCAGGTAAACTTCGCCGCGAAATCCACGCGCCTGCATGGCAAGGTAGACGTCGCCACTCAACTGAAATGTGCGGCTCAGCAACACGCCGGCACTCGCCGCCGCGATCCGCCGCCGGTCGGTGCCATCCAGGGCGCCGACTCCCCGGCTCTTGCGCGACTCGAACATTTCCTGCGCCGTTTCCAGCAACAACAGGATGTAGCGCGACGTCATGCCAAGGATCACCACAAATACCACGGGAACTCGAAAGACACGCAGCGCCTTCAGCTCATGCATCCATGGCGTGGTAAACACCAGCGTCAGGGCTAGGGTCGCTGCCGTCTCGACGCGCAGCAGCAAGTAGCTTGCTGTGGTGAGGCCGGGTGCGGTAACCACCCAGTTCAGGCCCGGCACGCGGTACACAGGAACGCCAGGGGTCAGGAAAAGAGCCGGCACTGCGATGGCGCCGGTGAACGCCAGCGCTCCGAGCCAGGCCCTGCTTGCCAGAATCCCGATGGGGATTCGCGACGCCGCTGCCAGTACGACCGCCACCGCGAAGATCCCCGCAATCACCCACATCCGCGTTGCCAGCACGGTAGCCAGGATGAGCGCAAACAATCCTGCCACTTTTACCCGTGCGTCAAGCTGTTGCAGCAGGCCGCCGCCCGCGGCGGAATCCTCGGCGTACATGGCGCGCTCCATGGCCTGGCAAAGGCCTTCGATGGTGCGCTCGAGAAATCCCCCCTGGCGATGGCGCCCGGCGAGGCTCATGTAGCCGGCTCTTTGCGGACCAGCAGGCGCCCAACCGTCAAGCAGGCCAGCAGGATGAGGCCCGCGCCGAACATGGCCGACAGCAGGTATCCAAACGTCGCACTTCGAACGAACGGCGGCGCGTAGCGCGCGAACGGGGCGGTCCACACCTGGGACAACCGTGCCAGTCCCTCCGGCGCGCGCGGTGGAACCGCCTGGTGGAACGACGAAACGGCGATTTCGCGCCGCATCGCGGGATCCGAGAAATCCCGCGCCCTCCACTCCCCCCAAGCCGATCCAGTGGCCAGGATCCCTAGCGGCGTGAGGATCAGCAACGCGACCAGGCTTGCCCAAAGCGGCCGCAGCGCGCTGCCGGCGACGGGTTCGCCGAGCTCCACGCCACGGCCCGCCGTGGCCCTCAACAAAGATGGGTCAGATCGCTGCAGAAACGCCACCACCCCCGCTGATACGATCAATTCGGCGAAGCCGGCGATCGTCAAGTGGCCCAGCATCATGGCCGGAATCGCGACGCTGAGCGGATACGGGCAATAGAGGGGAGCGCCGCCTGCGTCCTTGTACAGCAGCGGCTGAATGCCAAACTCGATCGCCGCCAGCAGCGCCGAGACGTTGATCGCAGCATAACCCGCCAGCCCGGATGCCATCACCCGGCGCGCGGAGCCGATGGCCGAGCGCCCCGCCAAAACCCGGTACACCACGTACGCAACCAGCGAGCCTGCGATCGCCATGTTGAAGCAGTTGGCGCCGATCGCGGTGATGCCGCCATCTCCAAAAAAAAGCGCTTGAATCACGATCGCGATCGAGACCGCCAGCATCGCCGCCCATGGTCCCAAAACCACCGCGGCCAGCCCGATGCCTACCGCGTGACCTGTCGTGCCGCCGGGAAGCGGCAGGTTGAACATCATGATCACGAAGGAAAATGCCGCAAACAGCGAGATCAGAGGCACCAGCCGCGTGTGCAACGCCTTCTTAACGCGCTGCAGCGCGATATACCAGAACGGAGCGGCACCTGTGTAGAGGGCCGCGCAGGTCGCCGGGCTAAGATATCCATCCGGGATGTGCATGACGCTTCCAGCCGGTCGGGTTCAGGCAATCTCAGTGTAGTACGATTTGCGCATTCGTAGCACCGGCTGCAGCGCTGGTTTCAGCCAATCGCCGCCGTGCATCCTCCGCCTGGGGAAACGCGAAGGCCGGATTCAGAGCCAGTGCTGCCTGGAGCAATTCCCTGCCCCGTTTCGCGCTGCCGCCCGCCATCGCGATCACTCCGGCGTGATACAGAAACATCGGCTCCGTGGTGCGAAATTCGAGAGCACGCGCGCTAGCCTCCTCCGCCTCCTTCTGCCGTCCGTCGCGGAACAGCACCCAGCTCAGCGCATCGTATGTATAGACATCCTTACGGGTTTCGAGTTCGGCGCGCGCTAATTCCAGGGCCCGGTCGAGGTTGCGATTCTGATCGGCGTAGACCACGGCGAGCATGCGGTTGCCTTTTTCGCCGTTGGCGCGCCCGAGGCGCTCGATCACATCGATCAGCTTGCGCTGCTGCGCGGCCTCCGCCGTCTTGCCGGAATGGGTGTATAGCGTTTCCAAGGCGGCAGCGTAATCCGGCAGTGGAATCACTTCTTGCGCCTGTTGGAACCTCGCAGTGGCCTTGGCGAAGTCTCCTGCGGCCGCATACTGCCGTCCCTCGGCAGCCAGTGCCCGGTGATAGCCGGGCAACGCGACCAGCGCCTGCTGGTAGGACAGTTCGGCGTCCGCCGCGTGTCCGGTCTTGGACAGCATGTCGCCGAACTCCACCAGGCACCAAGCCAGATTCTCGGGAGTGGCGCTGCCCGCTCTCACCGCGGTCGCCATCCACGCCAGCGCCTCGTCGCCCTTTCCTGTGACGAAGGCGTGGTAGGCCATCCGGTTGTAACTGGTCAGGTTCGGGCTCAGGGTCAACATGCGCTGGTACGCGTCCCGAGCCATGTCATACTGACCCATTTCCATTAACGAGTCCCCGAGTAGTCCGTATGCCCCGGCGTCGCTGGGATTGCGTTCCGCCAGCTCGCGTGCCAGTGCAGCCGCCTTGGGAAAGTTGTGGCGATGCGTCTCGATTTCTGCGCTCAGCCGGATGCCGTCGTAGTTTTTCGGATCGGCGGCCAGGAGGCGGTCCACCAGCGCCGCCGCGCGATTCAGGTAGGCAAAGTCAGTGGTTTCGCGGAGCTTCTGGATGAACGCAGACGCTAGCGCCGTTTCGATTTTGGGATCGTCCGGCGCCTCCTTCAACAGCTTCTCGTAGGCTGCGATCCGCTCATCGGTGTTCAGGTGCGCAGCCTGCAGGCTGCGGTAGCGCGCTGCCACACCGTCCTCGCCATTCACTGGCGGCGCCGCCAGCGCCGCGCACAGCGCCGCGCACATGCAGGCAAAGTGTCTCATCGTCTCCTCGTTCTCTCAGGAAAGGAACCGCAACGGCTGCAGCCAGCCCATCGATACCGCGGTCATGGCCAGGCCCAGGCAGATGACCACTACAGCCGAAAACACCGGTATCAGGCGGAAGATCGGTTGCCTGGCTGTTGCCTGGTTGTCCGGCAGCAAGTGCTTGGCATAGACCGCGATCATGCCGATGCCCATCAGCACCATCGCCAGTCCTGCGCTGAATCCGATCAGCAGCACGAGGCCAAGGCCAGGACGGCCCAGTGCAATCGCACTCAACATCAGGATCAGCGCCGATGGGCACGGCACCAGACCACCGCTGACTCCCAGCGCGATCAGGCTGCCCAGCGTCACCCGCTCCGGCACGTCGTGGCTATGCGCAGCGCCGCCGTGGCTGTGAACGATGCCCAGCGGATGCGAGTGCTCGTGGATGTGGCCGTGCTCGTGAGCGTGCTTATGATCGTGATGGTGGCTATGGTCGTGGCCGTGTTCCTGATCGATGTTCGCATGCGCGTGTCCATTATGCCCCGCCAGAGCGAATGCCGGCTCTCCGGCATGTGAGTGCACGTGAACAGGCTCGTGCTCATGGTGATGGCGGTCAGGTTCATGATGGTGGTGGTGCGCGTGGGGCAGTTCTCTGCCGCCCTCCATCAAAGCCTTCGCTCGCCGGTAGAGCAGTAGCGCGCCAACCGAAACAATGGAGAGCCCGGAAACCGCTCCCAGAATCGGCACGATCTTTTCCGGGATGACGTACTTTTGGAAAAAGAGCACACCTAGACCGAGCAGAAATACCGTGAATGTATGAGTAAAGGTCACCACGAAGCCGAGCAGCATGGCATGCTTGGCGGTGCCCCGCGATCCAACCAGATAAGCGGCGACGATCGTTTTGCCGTGCCCCGGAGACATGGCGTGCATCGCGCCCAGCCCCAATGCAGCCAGCAAGCCGAGTAGCGCAACCCCCCAGCCGATTTCCCGCTGCCGCAGCAGCCGTGAGAGAAAATCGCCCCGCACTACTGTCCCCGGAGCCGTGGGCTGCTGTTGCGAAAAAGAGGCCGCAGGCACCGCGTGGATTGCCGCAGGCGCCGCCTGGACTGCCGCATCCCCGGTTGCGGCCGGAGTCCGAACAGAGCTGGGGCCGGTCGCGCTGGGTTCTCCAGCCCCGGCCGGCCCGCGTCTGCCCCCACTCCCCAAAGCTTCACCCTCCGAGTGTTGCATCGCCACCACCGGCACCCAGTTGACACGCGCCGACAATTGCTGCGGCGGCGTCAGGCCGGGGTCGGTGGGATAGTACGTCAGCGCCCTGCTCAAGTCCTCAGCGCCTGCCGACGAACTCCGAATCATTGTTTCTCCGCCGTGGTCAATGACAATCTCTTTCCAACCCGCCCGTCCCGGGAAATTGCGGTCCTCGTAACTGACATCCCCGGGCCGCAGTGCTGCCCAGGCTTTAATTGCGATTCGCAGTACGGGCATACCGCCAGCGCCTTCGGTCGTCTTGGGCGAGATCGTGAGAAGGCGCAGAGGCAGCTGTTCCCCATCCTGCTCGAGCTCCAGATGATCCACCCAGACCCGCGCCTGCGGCTGAGATTTCGCGACTAGCGCCGCCGCATCGCCCCTATCGATCTGCCACTCGCCGAGCAGCTCAAACGTGGGAATCTCGGCCAGGTCCAGAACATAGGTAAGCTCGACCCTGCCCGCGCCAAAATACAGGCGGGAGTAGTGGTTCACGCTGAAGTTGCCCATCGGGTGCGCCTGCAGGGCCGAACCAGCCGCGACCAGCGCCAGCACCCATCGAATCAGGTTCACGGGAGAGCCCCTCATGTCAGGGATTACGAGTCCCGCGCCCGCTCGGATGTGGCGCCGCTCCCAAAAAACGCGCTGAAGCCGCGGCGGACGGCTGGAACCGCTTGCATCGCAGCGTGATACCTTGTACTTTCGACGCGAGCAGTGGCCTCGACCGGCGCGGTCAGGAAAGGGACTCGGCTTCATGCATCTTCGACTACTGCCACTCTCAGCGGCGCTGGCCGTTGTTGCCGGTGCAGCCGCGGCACAGAACGTGCCGAAGCAGCGGCCCGCTTCGGTGCCCTACACGTGGAAGGGCGTCCGGATGGTGGGCGGCGGCTTCGTGGACGGCATCATCTTCCATCCGACCGCCAAGGGCCTGCGCTATGCGCGCACCGATATCGGCGGCGCTTACCGCTGGAATGACCTCTCCCATCGCTGGGAGCCGCTGCTCGACTGGGTTCCCTACGAGAACCTCAACTGGATGGGAGTGGAGAGCATCGCCGTCGACGCTTCCGACCCCAATCGCGTCTATCTCGCGTGCGGCACGTACACCAATCCCTCCACGCCGGACGGTGCCATTCTGCGTTCCGCCGACCGCGGCAGGACGTTTCAGCACACCAGCGTACCCTTCAAGTTCGGCGGCAATGAGAACGGACGCGGACACGGTGAACGAATGGCGGTCGATCCTCACGAAGGCACCATTCTTTACCTGGGCACTCGTCACGCTGGCCTATGGAAGAGCACGGACCGCGCCGTGACGTGGAGCCGGGTGGCGAGCTTTCCCGATGTCACCGAGGCGCCGCCAGCCGAAGGCAGCCGGCAGGGACAAGGAAGCGGCATCGTTTTCGTGGTTTTCGACCCGCATGGCGGATCGCGCGGCAAACCCACTTCCACTATTTACGTTGGCGTCGCCCTCATGGGCCGCGAGAATCTGTTCCGCTCGACCGACGCCGGCAAAAGCTGGCAAGCGGTTGCGGGGGCGCCTCAGCAATACCGGCCCGCTCGTGCCGCCCTGGCTGCGGATGGCGCCCTCTATGTGTCCTACCTCACCGGACCGAATCCTTACCGGCCGGTCGACGGCGCTATCTGGAGGCTTGACACGGCGAAAGGTTCTTGGACCGATATCACGCCCGACAGGCCCGATGCTGCTCAAAACAGGCCGTTCGGTTATGGCGGTGTTTCGGTAGACGCGCATCATCCGCAGGCGGTCATCGCCAGCTCGTATTACCGCCCAGGCGGCGAAGACATTTTCCGGAGCCTGGATGGCGGCAAGACCTGGAAACCGGCCTTCGGCTCTGGCGGCACCTACGATTTTTCGCTGGCGCCCTACGTGGCGCGGACGCCGATTCACTGGCTGCTGGATGTCGAGATCGACCCGGCCAATCCCGACCACGCCATTTTCACGACCGGCTACGGCGGCTACGAGACCTTCAATCTCAGCGCCATGGATTCCGGCAAACCGACGAAATGGAGCGTGATGAGCTCCGGCATCGAGGAAACCGTGGCGCTCGACCTGCTTAGCCCGCCCAAAGGCGCGCATCTGCTCACCGCGATTGGCGACTACGGCGGGTTCGTGCACTGGGATCTGGACAAGCCCGCGCCGGAAGGCAACTACGATCACCCGCATTTCGGTAATACCACGGGTCTCGCCTGCGCCGGGAATAATCCGGACATGATCGTCCGCGTGGGCAGGGCTTCCGGCAATCGCGGGGGCGGCAACATCGGGTATTCGATGGATGGCGGCAGGACCTGGCAACCATCGCCGTCGACACCCCCCGACGCCACGATGGGCAGCGTCGCAGTGTCCTCGGACGGCGACACATGGGTGTGGACACCGGAGCGCGGCGCGGTTTACTTCACACGCGATCTAGGCGGGCGCTGGACCAGGTCCGAAGGCATCCCGGAGCGCACGCGCGTAATCGCCGACCCGGTCAATCCACGAAAGTTTTACGGTCTCGCCCTGTTCGATGGAAAGCTGTTCGTCAGTACCAATGGCGCGGCGACGTTCGTGGAACAGCCGCTCACCTTGCCCGACGGCATTCCTGCCCGCGGCGGCAACCGCGGCGACGACCGCGGCGGACAGGACCAAATTTACGCCGCCCCCGGCAAGGAAGGCGACCTGTGGCTGGCTGCGTTCAACGGCCTGTACCACTCCACCGATTCCGGCCTGACCTTTGTCCGACTGGGGCACGCCGACCAGATCCACGCCTTCGGATTTGGCAAAGCTGCGCCGGGCTCTCCGTGCTCCACCCTCTACCTGATCGGCACTGTCGACGGCTTGCGCGGCATTTTCCGCTCTACCAACGCCGCCCAAAGCTGGGTCAGGATCAACGACGACCAGCATCAATGGGGCCTGCTCCTGCAGATCACCGGCGATCCCAAACAGTTCGGCAGGGTCTACGTCGGCACCCACGGGCGCGGCATTGTATACGGTGACCCGGCCTCAACAGCGCACTAAGCTGGAGCGGCGCTGCGCGAGGCTTCGGCGCTCGGCTGTGCTCGCAAGACCAGCTCAGCCCACAGCCCGCGCCATCGCCCTACCGGCAGGTGATGGTTGTGAACCCTTGGCACATGTCTTCATTGCATACCTTGTCGTCACCCACCACCAAAGTGGGACGCAAGTTGGCAAACTCGAAGGAGGCGGCGGCGGAGAAGCCCTTCAGGCGGCAGAATTTGTCCGCCGCAGGCTGCTCGCAATTCTCACCCCAATTCAGGCAGCGATCCACCAACTTCCCATTAATGCGCGGATCGACGAATCGGCGCCCTCCTCTGGCGGCAATTTCGCCGCGGCCTTCGCAGGTAATGGTCGTGAAACCCTGGCAATAGCCTTCGTCGCACACCTTGTCGTCGCCCGCCACGATGGTGGGACGGATATCCGCAACCCGAAAACGGGCGGCGCGGGCATAGCCATGCAGCCGGCAGAAGTTGTCGGCAGCCGGTTGCTCACAATTCTGGCCCCAATTCAGGCAACGGTCTACAGCCCGCCCGTTAATGTCGGGCTCGTCAAACCGGCGCTCGTTGGCACAGGTGATGGCTGTCAGCCCCTGGCATGTTTTGTCGTTGCACACCGAGTTGTCACCCACCACCAGCGTGGGACGCGTATATTCAACCCGGAAATACACGGCGCCGGCGTAGCCGTTTAGCCGACAAAAGTTGTCCGCAGCCGGTTGCTCGCAGTTGGTAGCCCGATTCAAGCAGCGGTCTATCACCTGCCCGTTGACGCGTGGGTTGTCGAACCGGCGTGTGTCTTCGCTACGGCGGTCGACGCCCTGCGCTCGAGCCGCAAAAGCGTGTCCGCCGTTTCCTGGCAGGGCTCGGTTAGCGAGCGGCGCAACCAGAATAGTGATCACAACCAGCAAGCCCGTTCTCATATTTCAGCCTACCATGGCCGCGGGGATGTTTCCGTTAATCAAAACCTGGTACGCGTTTCTTCTGCCGCCGGTTCCGGAAATCGTCTCACGACGCGGCCTTGCGCCCTCCTTCCGCACTGATTCTGCCGCCGCTGCCGTGCCGCGCTCACCCCGGCTGCTAGAATGAATGAAAAATGATCCAAACCCTATTCGGCACCGTCGAGCAGGAACCGTCCCTACTCGAAAAGCTCAAAAGCGGTGTGCAGAAGACCCGCGCGGGACTGGTTTCCGCGCTTGAGGACGCACTCCAGGGAAAGAAGGAGATCGATGCCGATCTGCTCGATGAGCTCGAGAGCATGCTCATCTCGTCCGACATGGGCGTGCGCACCACCGAAGAGATTCTCGAGCGCATCCGCCAGCGGGTCGAGCGCCATCAGCTTAACGATGCCGCCGAGCTGAAGGGTCTCATCCGGGAGCATCTGCTGGAGATCCTGCAGGCTTCCGAACGCGCGCCGGCCCACGTCGCCGAGCCCCCCGCGGTCGTCCTGGTGGTCGGTGTGAACGGTTCGGGCAAGACCACCACTATCGGAAAGCTGGCGGCGCGGTTCAAAAGCGAACAGCGCAGCGTCATGCTTTGCGCCGCCGACACTTTTCGCGCCGCCGCCATTGAGCAGTTGGAGATCTGGGGGGAACGCACGGGCTCGCCCGTGATCCGGCAAAGCGCGGGCAGCGATCCCAGCGCGGTTCTGTTCGACGCCGTCAGCGCGGCGCGCGCGCGCAAAGTGGATTACGTGATCGTGGACACCGCCGGACGCCTGCAAACCAAGGAAAACCTGATGGCGGAATTGCAGAAGATGGCCCGCACCGCGAAGAAGGTGATTCCCGAAGCGCCGCACGAGGTGCTGCTTGTACTCGATGCCACTACCGGCCAGAACGGCCTGGAACAGGCGCGCAAGTTCACCGAGACTTCCGGCGTCACCGGCATCGTCCTCACCAAGCTCGATGGCACTGCCAAGGGAGGAATCGTGGTGGCGATCGCGCGCGAACTCGATCTGCCCATTCGTTACGTCGGCGTGGGAGAGAAGGTGGACGACCTGCTGCCTTTCGACGCCGAGAAGTTTATCGCATCGCTCTTCGAAACATGAACCCCGCACTCATGCGTGAAGCCCTCGACCTGGCGCGGCAGGGCCGGGGATTGGCGAGCCCCAATCCTCTGGTCGGCGCCGTGGTCGCGCGCGACGGCGAAGTGGTGGGGCGCGGCTTTCACACCTACGCAGGCGTGCACCACGCCGAGGTCATTGCCTTGGCGCACGCGGGCGAAAGGGCGCGCGGCGGCACGCTGTATCTCAATCTGGAACCCTGCGCCCATCAGGGCCGCACGCCGCCCTGCGCCGACGCCATTATCGCCGCCGGCGTCGCGACTGTGGTGGCGCCGCTGGTCGACCCCAACCCGCTGGTGGGCGGCGAAGGCTTCCGCCGCTTGCGCGCCGCCGGAGTGGAAGTGGTGATAGCCGGCGAGTTCGCGCCTGAGGCCGGCAAGCTGAACGAGCCGTTCCTGCACTTCATGCGCACCGGGCGGCCGCTGGTGACGCTCAAGACCGCCATCACCCTGGACGGGAAGATCTCTGCGCCCGACGACAACCGCGGCTGGATCACCAGCGAGCGCGCCCGCGCCCACGTGCAGGAACTGCGTCACGATCACGATGCCATTCTTACCGGCATCGGCACCGTGCTGGCCGACGATTGCCTCCTCACCGACCGCACCTGCCTCGCGCGCAGCCGCCCGCTGCTGCGCCTGGTGATGGATTCGCAGCTTCGCCTGCCGCCCGATTCCAAGATGGTGCGCAGCGCGGCCGGCGATGTCGTCGCCGTCACCACCTCCGCCGCATCCGCCGACCGCCGGAAAGCCCTCGAGGCGGCCGGTGTCGAAGTGCTGGTGCTCAACGGACCTGGCGGGCGCGCCGATCTTGCCGGCACCGTGGACTGGCTGGGCCGGCGGCGTTACCTGTCGCTGATGATCGAAGCGGGCAGCAAGCTGAATTGGTCCGCGCTCGAAACCGGCGTGGTGGACCGCATTTTGTTTTACTACGGCCCCAAGATTCTGGGCGGCCTGGAAGCGCTGCCGCTGGCCGGCGGCATCGGGCGGCGGCGCCGCGTGGATGCCATTCGCGTCGAGAACGTCACCATTCACCCCATCCCGCCCGACGAGTTCGCCATAGAAGGTTATGTTCACCGGGATCATTGAAGAATTGGGCACCGTGCTCGCCCTGGAAACACAGCCGGCCGGCGCGCGGCTGACGGTCCGCTGCTCGGTCGTGCCGGCAGATATGACGCTCGGCTCCAGCATCGCGGTCAACGGCGTCTGCCTCACTGCCGTCGACACGCGGCCCGATTCCTTTGCGGCCGACCTCGCGCCCGAAACGCTGCAGCGCAGCAACCTGGGCAGCCTGCGAGCCGGCTCGCACGTCAATCTCGAGCGCCCGCTGTCGGTCACCAGCCGTCTCAGCGGCCACATCGTGCAGGGCCACGTTGACGGCACCGGAGAGTTCCTCGCGCTCGACGAGTTGGGTGAGGACAACTGGTGGCTGCGCATCCGAGTGCCTGCCGAACTGGACCCGCTTCTTGTCTATAAGGGCTCCATCGCCATCGACGGCATCAGCCTTACCATCGCAGCCATTGAGAGCGGCACCGTCAGCGTCACCATCATTCCTCACACCTACCGCAACACCACTTTGGCCGGTTACCGTGCCGGTGCGCGCCTCAATCTGGAATGCGACATCCTTGCCAAGCACGTCGAAAAGCTCCTCCGCAAACTCGACATCAAGACCGGCTTGACTCTGGAGAAGCTCCGCGAGCAGGGATACTGACGGTCGCGATCCACCGGGCGCCAAACCCGGAATCCGAGCATGGGCATGCCAGAGCAAAACAAGGCAACTAAGGCCAGCTAAATCAATCACATCTGAGGCCTGCCTGAGGCCGGTGCTGGCACGCCCAGGCGGAACGCGTTGGAAACATTTGTTGCTTTCGTCAACATTATTCGCTTGAGATCCACTATAAAGTGGTGTTAATATCTGATTAGATGAAATGATCTCCACAGGGAGACCATCAAGACTTTTCGGATATAGGAGCGTTTATGGTAAAGAAACTAATCGTCACATTCGCAATTTTGGCGTTGGCGGTGGCTGTTGCCGGAACCGTGTCGGGTCCGAGAACCAACTTCAAAATCGTGCTCGCGCAACCCTCAGTGGTGAGCGGGACGGAATTCAAGGCCGGCGAGTGCCGCCTCATGATCGGTGACTCCAAGATCACTCTGGAGCAGGGCAAGCAGTCGGTTGTCGTGCCGGCCAAGATCGAGAATGTCGAAAATAAATACGACGTCACCGCGATCCGCTATTCGGCGCAGGGCGAAAAGCAGATCATGGGCGAAATCCGCCTCGGTGGGACCAAGACCAAGATCACACTACAGTAACGTCGCACATCGTCAAACAGCACGAGCACAGCGCGGGCGCGGTTTCGCGGGAACCGCCGCCCGCGCTTTTTTGTGAAGCGAAAGGCGCTGCAATTGCCGGCGACCGATGCGAGGTCGTCGCTACCCCGCTCGCCGCTCCGACTCTCGCGGAGCGCCCAAAGATACTGGCACTGCTTCTTAATGTAGCTGATAAAAGCGTGTTAATATCTTAATCAGACGAAACTAGTCTCCACGGGAGAAACATCAAGAGTTTCGGATAGAGGAGCACAATGGTAAAGAAAATCATCGTTGCACTTGCAATTCTTGCGCTGGCGGCTTTTGCAGGTACGGTTCCGGGCGCGAAGACCAGCTTCAAGGTCACACTGACCGATCAGGCAATCGTCAACGGGACGGTATTCAAGACAGGGGATTGCCGCCTCGTGCTCGGTGATGCCAAGGTCACCCTGGCGCAGGGCGATCAGTCTGTGGTCGTGCCGGCCAAGATCGAGAATGCGGAGAGCAAATTCCGCCACACTGTGGTCTTCTATACATCGCAGGGAGACAAGCGGGTTCTGTCCGAAATCCGCCTCGGCGGCACGAAGACCAAGATCACATTGCAGTAAGCGTCGCGACGGAAGGGCAGAATGCGGGAACGGTCCGGGCAGGACCGCTCTGGGCGTTTTTCTCTTTTTTGTGCGCGCCGGCGCTTGTCACTGCCGCGTGAAGCGCGCGTCCATCAGCATCGCCGTCTTGGGATCAAGCTCCACCGCAGCCGGCTCCTCCTCAGCGGCAAAGCTGTACGTCTGCTCTTTGCCGCTGAGCACGATAGACTCCACCCTGGTTGGCCCGGCGCCGCGCGCGCTGATGCCCACTTCGAGCGGCAACCGGTAAGGCTCCCCCGGCTGCGTCTGCGCCAGGTGAATCTCGATCTTCCGGGCCGGCACGTCATAGCGCCACGAACCTTCGACAACCGGTGATCCAGCGCGATACAGCCACTGCTGGAAAAACCACTTGAGATCCGCGCCCGCCGCCTCCTCCATCACCTTTTCGAAATCGGCGGTGGAAGCGTTGGCATCGCGATAGCGGCGGTAATACTCGCGGATACCCTGCCAAAACCGCTCGGCGCCGATCTGATTGCGCAGCACGTGCAGCACCCAGGCGCCCTTTTGATAGACGATCTGGTTGGGGATTCCCTTCCACGGCTGGCTCGCCACCACGGCCACGCCTGGCATGCGGCCCTCCACCGCCAGCACGCGTTCGCGGCTGCGCTTCAGCGAGGCGACGAACTGATCGTGACCCTCGTAGTGTTCGGTCGCAAGCGCCGCGAAATAAGTGGCGAAGCCTTCGCTCAGCCACACATCGTCCCAATCTTTCTCTGTCACGGAATCGCCGAACCACTGATGGGCTACCTCGTGTGACACCAGGCCCAGAGCGGGGCGCCCGGTGACGGTCCGTTCGTCGAAGAAAATGGCGCTGGCCACCTCCATGCCGCCTGAGCCGACGGCGGCGCCCTCCACGCTCGCCAGCTTCTCATAGGGGTATGGCCCAATCCGCGAAGCCAGAAACTCAATCGATTGCCGCAGCGGCTCTTCAAAGGTCGCGATGCCCTGGTCGCGGTCCTGGGGAAACAGCCAGCTCTCGAGCGGCACGCCCGACGCCCAGCCGTAATGGCGCGACGCGAATTGCGCCACGCCGATATCGTTGAGCCAGGTCGCGATCGGCGCCGATTGCCTCCAATGCGTGGTGCGCCGGCCATCCCCCAGATCCATCTCTTCCATCAGTACGCCGTTCGATACCACCTGGTACCTGGCTGGCGCGGTGACGATGAATTCGCTGCTCGCTTTGTCGTGCGGGTGGTCAATCGTGGGCAGCCATTGGTGCGCCAGGTCCGGCCAATTGGAGCTGAAGAACACGCGGTCGCCATAGCGGTTCTTGGCGAAGTGCAGGCCGGTGGCCGGCGCGCCCTGGTATTGCGCCGTGAACTCGCGGAGTTCCCCCTTCTGTGCAGGCGGGTCGCAGGCGATCTGCAGGCGGTCGGACTGATGCGTGAAATGCACGGCTCGCCCGTTGCTGTTTACGGCGCTCACCGTCATCCCTTTGCCGCCAGCCGCGGAGGCGAGGTCCAGCCAGAACTCTCGGATGCCGTCATCGAGGAAACGGATGGCCGCCGTCGCCTCGCCCGCGATGGCGTCGCTGTCATCGCTCAGCGTGACGCGAAACACGTAATGTTCCACGTCGATCCCGGGCTGTCGCTGATAGCTGTCCGCCCAAAGCGAGACGGCGAGAATCGAAACAGGCGCCAGCCCGAAAAGTACGCGCATCCGAATCCTAAGCGCTTACTATACTGCATTGGCTTGATTGACGAGGAATGCTGCGCGGTGAATGTTCAGGCATGTCCCCTCTCCCTCACGGTCGCGGCTCTGACCCGCATCGGAGCCGCGACGGTCAGGAAGCGGTTATGGCAGCAATTTGACGGGGCGAGGCATTAGAAGCAGGCAGCCCGCTTGACAGGGTACGTCTCTGCCGCGAACTGATCCAGAACCTCGCGCAGAACGTTCACACGATGCAGCAGTGACGCTCGATCGGATTCGGCGACGCCGTTCAGCGCCGGCAGAAGGTGATGGGCTTCGCGCCACGCATCTTCCGCGCGTCCCTGGAATTCCCTGATGGTGGTCCATTGCGGCTCTGAATCCTGCGCCGCCAGAACGCGCGCATACGAAAACCCTTGATCGAGCCGGGCGGAAATCAGTTCCACCAGCTGCCGATCGGTACGGGCCCGAAGTTGTGCGAGTTTTTGCATACGGGTATCCATCTACTGCAACTTTCCGGACCAAATCCAATGATTTTCCGGGCTCAAACTAATAGACGATTGAATCTGCAGTTTTGATCGGTCGCGGCGAAAAAATGTTGAGGAAAACGTTGCTCCGACGCGCTCGGATCAGCTCTGACCCCTTCCGTCCAAAGGACTTGGCCATAATGCGACGATCACCAAATCTGCCGTACTCCATGGATGAACACCGCATGTGCCGTATCCCTGCCGAAAAAGTAGGGCAACTCACGATAATCCTCGCAATCGTGAATCACGCAGTCGGCGAGCTTACCGGCTTCGAGCGAACCCATGCTTTCACCGCGCCGCAGGCTGCAGGCGGCATTCATGGTCGCCGCCGTGATCACTTCCGCGCATGTCAGTTTCATTTGCGTTACAGCCAGCGACAGCACCAGCGGCATGGAGGTGGTGGGAGAGGATCCGGGATTAAAATCGGTCCCGAGCGTCACCGCTAGGCCGCGCTCGATCATCTGCCGCGCTGCCGGGTACCGTCCGGAGCCGAGGCAATAAACGGAAGCCGGCAGCAGAACCGGTTGTACGTGCGCGGCGGCGAGCGCATCCCAGCCGCGCTCGGTAGTCGCTTCCAGATGATCCGCGGTGTCGGCGCCCACAGCGGCGGCCACCAGCGAGCCTTCGTCCGCGCTGAACTGGTCGGCGTGCATGCGGACACGGAAACCAAGCGTGCGCGCCGCCTGCAGGATGCGACGGGCCTCCTCAGCCGGAAAGACCGATGGCTCGCAGAAGATATCGCACGATTCGGCGAGTCCTTCGCGCCACACGGCGGGCAGCATCTCCTCGATCAGGAGGCGGATGTAATCGCTCCTGCGTCCCCGGTATTCGTCGGGCACCTCATGAGCGCCAAGGAAGGTGGGCACCAGTCGCAGGCTGCCCTCTGCTCCCAGCGCGCGGATCACGCGCAGGATCTTGAGCTCGGCGTCCAGGCTTAGTCCATAGCCGGACTTGGCTTCGATGGTGGTGGTGCCGCCGCGCAGGAACCACGCGCGATAGCGGCGCGCGGTGGCCAGCAAATCCGTTTCACTCGCGCCTCGTGTCCGCCTGACCGTGGAACGGATGCCGCCGCCGCGCGCGGCAATGTCGGCGTAGGTCGCACCTTCTGCCCGCTCCTCGAATTCGTCGGCCCGGTTGCCGGCGAAAACCGGGTGAGTATGGGCATCCACGAAGCCGGGCAGCAGGACCCGGCCTCCCGCATCCACGTATTCGGCATCGGGGGAAGCCAGACGCTCGATTTCCGCGCGTGCTCCCACGTTCAGGATGCGGCCTGCGCGGGCCAGCAGCGCGCCGTCCGGGAGGATCGCAAGCTGACGCATTTCCGGACCCGTGCGCGGACGCAGCGGCCCCGCCAGCGTAACCAGTTGCCGGCAGTTGACGATCGCAAGATCACCCATGCGTTGACCGGGCACGTGGATCATGGTTGATCCACGTGCCCGGTTTCATCATCGCATGGCGTAGGAGCTCAGCACTTTGACGTAATTGGCGCGCTCGAACGCCTTGGGCTGAGGAACGGCATTGCGGCTCATGCTGCCCTGCATCTGCCGGATGGAGTCGTATTCGTGCTCGCCCATCCAGACCAGCAGTTCCGTACAGATGGTATCCAGATAGCTGATGCCGCGCTTCAGCAGGGCCGAGGCCATCATGGCCTTGATCACGTCCGTGGCGCTATGCACGCCGCCAGTCAGCGCCATGTCGGCTTTGATGTTACCGTACAGCACCGCGATCCAGTGCAGGCGGAGCAGCAACTCGTGGGAGTTGCTGAGAATCAGGTTCGGGACAACCTCCAGCGCCTCCAGATCGTAATCCGGCTGGTAGAAGCGGTTAAAGAGCACCAGCCCGTCTGCGCCCGCCGCATCCAACTTCCGGCCCATATTTCCCAGCGAACTGAAATAAGGCCCCAGCTTGACGGCCAGCGGGATGCGCACCTCGGCGCGGATCGCCTGGACCAGTTCGACATACCGCTGCTCCACCTGCTCGCCGGTGACGCTGGGGTCGGTAGGAATGTGGTAAATGTTCAGTTCCAGCGCATCCGCCCCGGCCTGCTGGATCTGTTTGGCATAGCGCAGCCAACCGCCCTTGGTGGTGCCGTTGAGGCTGGCGATCACGGGAATCTTCACCGCCTGTTTGCACTTCGCGATGTGATCCAGGTAACCTTCCGTGCCGCGCACCGGCTTGGTGAGCTCGGGGAAATGGGTCAGGGCTTCCGACGAGATGGACGAGCTTTCCGTGACGAATCGATCGAGTTCGTCGCTTTCGATTTCGATCTGCTCCTCGAACAACGAGTGCAGCACCACAGCCGCCGCCCCTGCGTCCTCCATGCGGCGCACATTGCCGACGTCTTCGCACATGGGCGAGGAAGAGGCCACCAGCGGATTCTTCAGTTTCAACCCAAGATAGGTTGTCGATAGGTCGATGGTCTTGCTCAGGTCGATCACTTTGTCACCTCCGCTGTGGCCGGCTCGTGCGCCAGGTAGTCGTACAGCTTCCATTGCTGGTTGACATCCTGCTGCGCCAGCGCCAGCAGCTTCTTGGCTTCTTCGGGATTGCTCTTCACCAGCATGGTGTAGCGCGTT
>CAZZHN010000030.1:0-31680 GCA_964654065.1 uncultured Solibacteraceae bacterium | reverse complement strand
CAGCGGCCGGAGTGGAACGACGCCAACAACGCCCTGGTCGGCTCGGGCGTCTCGATGGTGACACTCTACTTCCTGCGGCGGTTCGTTTCCTTCAGCCGGGTCATCTTCGACTCGGCACGAACGCCGGAGATCGAGGTTTCCTCCGAAGTCGCCGCAGCTTTTCGCCGGGTGGCGGAAGCGCTGGAGCGGCACAAGGGGCTGCTCGCCGGGCCCATCTCGGACCATGACCGCAAGTCCGTGCTGGATGATCTGGGGAGCGCCGGAAGCGACTACCGGGCAGGGCTTTACGCGCACGGGCTTTCGGGCAGCCAGACGCCGCTGCGGGTTGCTGAGCTGGATGCATTCTGCGACGTGGCGCTGCGGCACATCGACCACTCGATCCGCGCCAACCGGCGCGACGACGGCCTCTATCACGCCTACAACCTCATGAAGGTTTCGCGCGACCTGAAGATTCCCGGCATTTCGACAGCCGGCGACGGGATCGTGATCCGCCGGCTCTACGAAATGCTGGAAGGCCAGATGGCCGTGCTGAGCTCGGGCGCGCTCGATGCGCGGGAATCGGCGGCGCTGCTCGACGCCCTGCGCAGCAGCCGCCTATACCGTGCCGACCAGAACAGCTACCTCCTGTATCCGGATCGCAAACTGCCGGGCTTTTTCGAAAAGAACAACATCCCGGCCTCGGCCATCGCGCAATCGAAGCCGCTGGCCGATATGATCGAGCGCGGCGACCGCCGCATCGTGGTGCAGGATGCGAACGGGGTGGCGCACTTCAACGCGGCCTTCCGGAATTCGGCTCACCTGCTGGAAGCGCTGTCGCCGCTTCACCTGCCAGCCGGGGAGACCGCGCGCATCCTCGCAGTGTATGAACAGGTGTTCGATCACCAGTCCTTCACCGGCCGCTCCGGCACCTTCTACAAGTACGAGGGACTCGGCTGCATCTACTGGCACATGGTTTCCAAGCTGCTGCTGGCCGTGCAGGAGGTGCTGGACCGGGCAGGTTGCGCGGCCGAAGACTCTGCGGTGGTCGAGCGCCTTAGACGGCATTATTACGCCATTCGCGAGGGCATCGGCGTCCACAAGCCGCCGGAATTGTACGGCGCCATCCCTACGGATCCCTACTCCCACACGCCCGGATTCGCGGGAGTACAGCAGCCCGGTATGACCGGGCAGGTGAAGGAAGATCTCATCACCCGGCTCGGCGAGATGGGTGTGGCCGTAGAAGAGGGACAGATCCGATTCCGCCGCCATCTGGTCAGCCGCGAGGAGTTTCTTCCCGCCGCGAGCGTGTTCCACTTCTACGATCTCGAGGGCCAGGAGCGCAGCCTCGATCTCGAGCCCGGAACGATGGCGTTTACCACGTGCCAGACGCCGGTAGTCGCCCATCGGGCGGGACCGCCGAGAATCGAGATCACCGGCACCGGCGCCTCCCGCCAGACCGTGGCTGGGCTCGATCTGGATGCCGCCACCAGCGCCGAGATATTCGAGCGCACCGGGAGCGTCCGCCGCCTGGACGTATTCTTCGGTTTCTAAGCGCGGCGCGGAGTCGAAATTCTGTACCCGTTTGCCTGGATAGTGGAGCAGGCGCTTCCGCCTGCCAACCGCCGCGACAGCTCTTTAGGTTTGAAGGTTTGAAACTGGCGAGCATAGGCGCCTGCGCTTGGTTACGCGAAGGCTCGTAATCTGCGCCCACGCCGGGCGCTAGAATCAGGCTGGACGCACCGGCCGGCTGTCACCTTTCGCCGGAAAGTGCATCTCCACGGTTATAGACCATATGGAAGTCAACATTCGTTATCAGGGCAACGTCAGATTCGAAGCGGTTACGCGCGGGCATCGCGTCGTTTCGGACCAGCCGGCGTCGAACGGCGGCCAGGACGAAGGCATGACTCCACCCGAATTACTGCTATCGTCGCTAGGCACCTGCGCCGGCTTTTACGCCGCGCAATACCTGAAAGCACGCTCGCTTTCTGCCGATGGCCTTGAAGTCCGCGTGAGTGCGGAAAAAGCACTGCAGCCCGCGCGGCTGGCCGAGTTTCGCATCGAGGTCACCGTACCCGGCCTCAACGGCGCGCAGGAAGCCGGCGTTCTGCGAGCCGTGAAGTCCTGCCTGATTCACCACACGCTGCTTCACGCACCGGCCATCGAGACCGTCGTCAAAGCGGGCGCGCCAGTCGTCTAGCGCGCTTCCGTGTGGGCAGGCTGGCAACCTGCGCGCCGATTGGCAATCGGTGCAGCCGGGTGAGCCCGGCCTCAGCCCTCCGCCCATTTTCGCCGCCGAGCCGATGATCAAGTTGTGGATCGCGCACTGGATGCAGGCCCGGTCACTCCCCTGGCTTCCCCTTCTGCCGTGCCTCACGCCGCGCCGCGGCGTCGCAGGAGTTCGCCATTCAGGTACCCACCCCCAGGCGAGGCAGCACCCACCGCATCAGCACTATATAAGCCGCCATCACCACGACGATTGGGAGCCAGTCAGGCACGTTGGTTTCCTCTTCATGACTCCAGATGCAATTCGCGCCGCGAGGTAACAGAGTGCGCCAGCCGGCTGGCGACACACGGAGACCAGCAGGCCGCTCCACGCGGCGAACTCTACGGCAAGACCGTGAAGTCGGTCCATTGGCCGGCGGCGGAGCCTTTCGCACCGGTTCCGCTGTTTCGCTCCGCGGCGATCACCTGCAAATTGTAGTCTCCGGGGATCATGTTCTCCGACAGCTTCAACACGCCGAACACGGCCTGTCCACCCTTCATATCCACCAGGCGGGTGGGCGCGGAGTAGACTTCCTTGCCGTCGCGCAGGATGCGCACCCTCGCCGCCATGTCCACACCCGGCCGTCTTTTGCGGCCGTTCTCCACCAGGCAAAGAAATTCCAGTGAGCTCCCTTGCCTGAACTGGCGCAGCGCCGGGGTAATCCCTAGCAGCCCGGGCGTATTCTGCGACCGCTCGGCATCCTGCAGGATGACGCTGGCCAGCGTAAATCCCGTCTTCTTCAATTCCGGGATCTCGAGGAACTGCGTAGCCGACCCGATTTTGGCGGTCGACTCGTCCCGCACCGCCACACGGATCTGATAGGCTCCGCGCTTCGGTACGGGAACATCCAGCGTGTAGAGCGCGCCGTCTCCGAGAGCTTCGGTCATCTTACCCGACGCCACCCGTATCTCGAAGACGCGGCCCACCGCAGCCAGCGGCTGGTCGCCGGCGCCGGTGGCCACGGCCACCAGCATCACTTGCGCCTTGTCGGCGCCATCCGCCTCGTGCTTCCAGGTCAGGTCAGCGGCATTGATGCGGAGCAGGTTGCGGACCACCGGGCCTTTCTTGGGAACCTCCGCGTATAGCGCCGTCAGCCGCACTCCGACAGCCGAGGACTGAAAAGGCGACAGCATGGTGGCCCGCAGCTGTTCGGCCGGCGTGTATTTGGGCTGCGTCTCTTCGTCAGTCTCGCCGAAGAACCCCGAACGCGATCGCACATGCAGTCCTGCGCGCAATACTTTCACCTGGATGCGGTGGAAGTCCGTCCTGCCGTTCTTGACCTGAAGCGTGGTATCGGACGGGTGGTACCCCAGCAAGTAATAGCCGCGCTGGTCTTCCAGCACCCGATCGAGCCCCAGGTTCAAGTCGTTGCCGTTGTCGTACGCCAATCCGCCAGTCCGGTCGGCAAGGTACGCTAGATTCGCCTGCTGGATGTTGTTGATGACGTCTCTTCCCCCGCAGGCGCCGATGTGAGTGAGGTTGCTTAGAGACAGGTTCGCCGCCTTCTGGCTGTGACCCAGGTTTGGGCTGTCCTGCGCATCCAGTTGCAGCGTCTGCAACCCAGCGGCGTGCATGGTGTAGATCACGGTGCCCGAACGGTTGGCGCGGTCGATCAGGCGGCGGAGAGCGAGCTGGACGTCGGCAAAGCTATCCAGTGGATCCGTCGCCTCCGCGCTCAGACCGTGCATTTGCGGGCCGGAACACGCCGACTCAAATAATTGCAGGCCATCTGAGAACAGCACGATCGATTTGCGCCCAGGCAGCTCGCGTAGGGCTCCCACGATGTAATTCATTGACCCGAGTGTGCCGACGGTCGTGATGGCGCTGTTCCTGATGTCATACCGCGCGTCGAGCGATCGAGGGTCACCGCTGCGGGCGCCGGGGCCCCCGCCCACGATCTGCTCGCTCAATGTTGGGTACGTGCCGGATGGATCGAAGAGTCCGACGCCAAAACGTCCGTTGGGGTTCCACCCCAGGCCGCCGATGATGGACAACAGCACGCGCTTGTCCACGCTGAACTGCTGCAGGGCGCCGGATCCTGCGCCCGTCCGGCAGATCGCCACCAGGTCGCCGGGCTGCATCTGCTGGTTCACAAATTTGCGCAGGGCATCGCGCACGAATGCCATGCTCTCGAACGACAGCCCGAGGTCATCCACCATCAGAACGATGGTGCGCCGCACATCTTCCGGGCGAAGCTGGGCCAGGGGCGCAGGCGGCAATACCGATGGACCCCTGGGCGCCGGCTTTGGCCGCTCGGCCTTGAGTTCCGGCGTCGGTTCCGGCACCACCTGCACATACGAGAAATTCGTCAGTTTCTGCAGCTTGCCGTCCTCCAAGACCTGGAACTCTTCCGGCTTGAGGTCGGTGATGTGCCGCCCTTTGGAATCGGTCACAACGGCGTCAACCTGTACCAGCGTCGAGGTGACGGTAAAAACAGCTCCCGGCCGCGAGGAGTCCGGAGCCGGAGCAGCAGGCTGCTGCCCGGACGCGAACAACGCGCCGATGAAGATGCCGGCCGTGGCCTTCATACTTTCAGTCTGAACCACGGATCAGGCCCGCGCCAGGCCTATTCCGAGCCACTACCCGATACCAACCGCCACACTAGGAGGCACGGTAGGACAGACCATCGCTTTCTGTGGTCTGTCATTGCGGGCTTCAAAGCGCAAAAACACCGACAGACGACACAAACCGATCGTCTGTCCTACTGCGCATTCGGCCCGCCCGTTGCCAACCTGCCCCGCCGCTATTTGCCGGGCGAGCGGCGCAGCAGGGTTAATCGAACGGCGGACGGGACGGTGGCAAGAAACCCGAGGAAGATGGCGGCCCCGAGGACATAAAGGCCTGCATCAAGTCCAGTAACTCCGTGGACTCCGAGGCGGACCAGGAGGCCATCGACCGCGCCGCCTAAACTCGCAAAAAGGTCAGCCACGGGCCGCCTCCCATTGGCCTTCCACCCGGCGCGGACGTGGGCCGGCTGCCAGTTGGGAAAGCAACTGGGCCGCCTGGTCCAGCTCACCGATCCCATACAGCCTCTGGGCGCGCTCCCAGAGTTGCTGCCGGAGTGCGAATGCCTGCTCGCGGGGATCCACCGGCGCTTCCGTTGATGCCGGTTCATCCAGGCTCAGGGGTGATGCTGGGCGATTTCCCGTGTTCATGTGAGGGAAATCGGCGGCACAAATCAGATGCAATAGGATAAAAGGGTACTATTAGTACTAACAATCGGCGGGGGAGGCGCTTCCGGCCCTCACGGAGGGTGCAGCAACAACGCAAAGGCAACGGAGAGGCTACTTTGTCAGTTCCGGGTGTTCGGAGATGCTCAGGAGGTTGCCGTCCGGGTCCTTGAACCAGGCGACCTTGGCGCCGGTGGGCGTGGTCCAGATTCCCAGTTCATCCTGCTTCATGAACCCATAGCGTTCGAACTGAACGCCGGCCTGCATCAGGTCTTTGACGGCCGTAGCGGCATCCGGGACCTGCCAGCCCAGCACGGTGCCCTTGACCGGCGGAAGTTCCTTGCCCATGCCGAGCCTCAGCATGATGCCATTGGCGTCGAAGACGAGAGCAAACGGAGGCTCCTCGCTCAGCAGGCGGAGGCCGAGCGTGTCCCGGTAGAACGCCTTGGCGCGCTCCACGTCGACGATGGTCACAAACCCGATGACGTTGTACCGGCCAAGACCTGTGTGCTGGGACATGGAGATAGAATGCAACAGCCTGCAGTTTGTCGCAAGACTGCCATTACGCCATAATGTATGGCTGGTGCGACAGTATGGGGTTGTCACAGAGTATGATCCGAAGCGAGGCGTTTCGGTCGCGACGCTGGCGTACGAATACCCGCCCGGATTCCGCGTCCCTGAACACGCGCATGGATCGGACCAGTTGATCTACGCGATTCGCGGCGTGATGGAAGTGTTCGCGGGTCAGAGCGTCTGGTTGATTCCGCCCCATTTTGCGCTTTGGATTCCGGCGCGAACCTCGCACCGGCTGCAAATGCCGGGGCCGGTTTCGATGCGCACGCTCTACCTGCGGCCCGGGTTGGCTCTGCCGTCACCCCGAGGATGCGCCGTGCTTCACGTAACGCCGCTGCTGCGGGAGCTGATCGTCGAAGCGGTGCGCATCGGACAATTGCGTATGCGAAACCGCCAGGAATGCGCCCTTCGCGACCTGCTGATCGTGCATCTGCAAACCGCCTCGCCCATGCCGACCTTTGTCACGCTACCCCGCGAACAGCGGGCTCTGGCGGTGGCCGAAGCGGTACTGACAAACCCGGCGCAATCCAAATCGCTGGCAGAACTGTGCGCCGGAGTGGGGGTGAGCGTCAGGACGATTGAGAGATCGTTCCGCAAAGACGTCGGTACCGATTTCGAATCGTGGCGGCGCCAGGCGCGGCTGGTGAAAGCGGTGGAATTGCTGGTTTCGGGACGCTCGATCAAGGAAGTCGCCTTCGCGGTGGGTTACCGCCAGTCGAGCGCTTTCGTGGAGATGTTCCGCCGGACATTCGGAACAACGCCGAAGGCGTGGATCTCGGCCCTGGAGAAGCTGAACTGATCGCGGCTCGGTGGCTTCTCTTCTCAGGAGATTCTTTCCGGGGAGGAGGCACTCTGTTGTCATGGAGTTCCAACGGCATTGTCTGGCACCTGGCAGGTTTCGCAAGAGCGAGAAAAGCCGAGACGACTCTCGGCTCAGCAGGCTGGACAGCCTGCGCCACGGGCCGGCGGTACCCGATGAGATCTGAACTCGCAGCGAACCGATGCGGGGAAGAGGCTCGTGCCGCCATCGAGGCGTTTCTCGAAAGCGCCCGGCAGCCGGCGCTGCTCGAGCCGGGCGAGGACCTGCTCCCTCTCGCCGACGGCAACTTCGCCATCGAGCTGCACGGAGCGCGGCTCACGTTGCAGGCCTGGGACCGCACCCGCAACCTGACCCGGCGAGTGACAGGCGTTGGGGAGCCTTCGGCCGGGCGGCTCGAGATGACGGTGGAGAGGTTCCCGCGGCGCGAAGGCCGCATGTACCTGCTCGACCTCGCGCGCCGTTCGGGCGCTGACATGGGCCGGCGCAGCGGGCGCCTGGTATTCCGCGAGCGCTTCCGCCTGTTTCTGCGGCGGCAGTTCCCGGAGTGGAGGCTGGCCGAGTTGAGCACCGAACCAAACTTGGAGCACAGCCTTTCGCCCGCTTTTCCGCGCGCCTTTTTGCGCCACGGGCAGCACGCATGGGCGGCCATCGCCTGCCCGCCGGAGGGCGACGCTGCCGGCGCCGTGTCCTTTGGCTTGATCTGGCTGGAGTATTTGCGCCGCCGCGAGCGGCGCGTAGCGGTGGAGGGCCTGGCTCTCTACCTGCCGCAAGGCCACGAGAGCGGTGCGGCGCTGCGGCTGCTCTGCCTGGATCCCAAATCGGCGCGGTTCGAACTGTTCCGCTACTCCGGCGAGGATTTCGTGTCGCCGGTTGACCCCCAGGACCACGGCAATCTGGACACCCGCCTGGAGCCCTGCCGCCGGCCGGCGCCCTGCGGCGCGGCGGACTGGCAGCGCATCGCCGCGCTACCCGGCGTGGAACAGGTATGGAAGAGCGGCGGCCGCATAAGTTTGCGGGTGCGCGGCCTGGAGTTCGCAGAAATGGACGCAGGGAACCTGTCATTTGGGCTGGGCCGGCAGCATCCGGCCGGCGATCACGACATGGAAGAGATCGAGCGGCTTGCCGGGGCACTCGAGCAGACGCGATCGCCCGAGGCGGCAGACCGCGATCACCCGCTCTACCGGCAATACCCGGAAGCTTGGCTGGAATCCCAGGCCCGGGCGCACCTGCAAATCCTGGATGCGACGCTGCGGCCTGAACCGGTCTATGGGCAGGTGCCGGCCTTCGCCGGCGGTGAGCGCGGAATACTGGACCTGCTCGCAGTCGATCACGCCGGGCGTCTTGTGGTGGTCGAATTGAAGGCCTCCGCCGACCTGCATCTGCCCTTGCAGGCACTCGATTATTGGATCCGGGTGAAGTGGCATCTGGACCGGCGGGAGTTCGCGCCGGCCGGCTATTTTCCCGGCGTCGAGCTGGCGGCCGGCCCGCCGCGGCTGCTGCTGGTGGCTCCTTCGCTTGAGTTCCATCCCACAACCGAGACCCTCATCGAGTTCTTCTCGCCCTCGATCGAGGTCGAGCGGGTCGGCGTAGGGGTAGAATGGCGGAAGGGCTTGCAGGTGATGTTCCGCCTCACCGGCGCCGAACGCCCCCGCTGATTCTATGCTGAACCTGCTGAGACAAGCTCGCAGCGCGCTGGCGATGCTGAACCCGGAGGAAGTGCGCGTGCGCGCCAGCCGGCCGGTGAGCATCGGGCTGGTAGCCTCTTCCGACGCCGAATACGCCAGGCTGGAGGACTTTCTGGCCGGCGGCGGCGGCACGCGCGAGCTGCTTTTCCGCGCCGGCAGCCCAGGCGCTCCGGAGTCTGTCGACCTGGTGATCTGCGAAGCCGGTATCGATGCGCCGCCGGGCGCTTACGCCCTCGACCCGGCGGATCCCAACCATGCGTTGAGCGAGATCGCGCACCACGAGGAGGAATTAACCCTCGCGCTGGCGCGGCGCCATCCGGTGTTCCGCAGCGCCGTGGTGGATCGCGTCATCCAGAACGTGGCGCGCGAGAACGCGCTGTTCGCCATCGCCACCGCGCTGCCGGATGTGGTGCCCAACCTGATCGAGCTTCCCTGGGCGCTGGGCGAGTGGGCCTCGGACACGGCTTTTCTCACCGCCAACCAGTTGCGCATGGCGTTCCAGATTGCCGCCGCCTCCGGCGCGGCGGTCGGTTTCGGCCAACAGAAGCTGGAGATTCTCTCGATTGGTGCCGGCGCGTTCGGCTGGCGGGCCCTGGCGCGAGAGCTGGCCGGCAAAATCCCCTTCGGCGGCGGCCTGATTCCCAAAGGCGCCATCGCGTATGCCGGTACGTACCTGGTGGGCAAAGGGCTGGAGCGGTTGCATGCGGGCGACGGCCCGCTCGGCCGTCGTCAGCGGAAACAGATCTACCGTCAGGGCATCGAGCACGGCAGGGCAATCGCCAGTTCCGCTTTGCGGTAGAGGCCGCCGATGGCTGTGCGAATCGTTCCTACCCGGTTGAACGTGATTCCAGTGCTGCTGATGAGCATTGGGCTCGCCGTGTTGCTGTATTGGTTCGCCGGGCTTTTGCAAGCACAGCCCGAAGGGCGGCGCGAACCTGCAGCACGCCAGGCGCCCGTGCAGCGGACCGCGCCGGAGGTAGAGGCGCTGGAGCGGCGGACGGCGCACCTGTCGGACCAGATCGACAGTCTGACCAGGTCGAAGGACACGCTCAAGAATCAACTCGATTCCGTTTCCGAGCAGGCATCACACGCACAGTGGCTGTTGTCTGTGATTCTGGGGACGGTCGGCCTGCTGGCACTGGTCCAGGGACTGTTTGCCTTTTTCAGCGCGCAGAATTACGTGAAGCAGGCGGACGATGCGATCAAGCGGGCCAGTGACGCAGTAAGCGCAGCCGAAGCCGCGGTGAAGGAGGCCAAGGCGAAGGGGGACGAGGCGATTGACATCGTCGATCAACTCGCAGCCAAGGTGCAGGCCAGATTTCCCATGCTGGCTGACACCGAGACGGCTCGGGCGGAGGCATTTGATGATCTCAGCAGGCTGACGCCGTCACTGGTCGACAGCGACAAGAATCTGTATGCAAACTCGGATCCTCTCACCCGGCAGAAGATCTTCGCGATCGAGAGCTTCTCGGCGATTCAGTTTCTCACCCCGGCCAACCGCAGCAAGGAACTGGTGGACAACCTGCGGCTCCTCGGGAAGTTTTACGCCGGCAAGTTCAGGAGCGACGGGCAGCATTTGCAGACGGATTTCGAGCGCGCGTATTACTATCTCGATCTCGCGGCGCAGATGTCCCACCGAAACTACTCCGTCCTGAACGATCTCGGCTGGCTTTGGTCAGTGGTCGCCATCCCGCCCAACCCGGACCAGGGCCGCGCTTACTTTGAGGAGAGCCTCCGGTCAAAGTCCGACCAGCAGAGAGCGCTTTATAATCTCGGCACCATGGTCTTCGACAAAGGCGACCGGGCCCGGCTGGAGCAGGCGCGGGACTATCTGTTGCAAGCCAGGAACGAGCCCAATTGGGAAACCGCGCCCAACCCGACGATGGCCTCGCACATCGCTTACAACCTGGCGTGCGTCTATGACGCTATGGCAAGCATGGAAGCCGACGCGGCAGCCAAGACTAAGCTGCTCGATGAGTGCTGCGATTACCTGGAGCAGGCGGCAGCGGTTGGCGCACAACCCAAAGAACTGCTGGATGAGGATCTAAAGCGAGGGGATTTGACGAACCTGGGGGCTAGCCCACCGCACGCGGAACGGCTGCGTACGATTCTGGAAAAGTATCAGGCTGCGTGGCGAAGAAACGCCACCAGCTGATTACTGGATGGGAACCTTTTCGACGATCATCTGATTCCTGCCTCCAATCTCAATATATCACTTGCGGGGGAAGTGGAGCGAACGACTGTGACGCACGGACTCGTGCGTGCCGCGTCGAGACTCTTCTCGACGCTTGGCCACTGTGTAGCGCAGGGTGTCGGCATAGTGCCGACACGGCACGCACTGGTGCCTGCGCCACGTCAGCGCATATTTTACCTACTGGTGCGAGCGTCCCATGGAAGTTCCTTCGAAAGCTACTTTGCCGCCGACGATCGTATACACCACGTCGGCTGCCATGATTTCGTCGTCCGGCACGGTGAGAATGTCGCGCGACAGCACGGTGATATCGGCCAGCTTCCCGGGCTCCAGGGAACCCTTGAGTTTCTCTTCAAATGCGGCATAGGCATTGTTCCAGGTATACGAACGCAGGGCTTCCTGGCGCGTCATGCGCTGATCCGGATAGAACACCGAGCCGTCTTTCAGCTTGCGCGTTACCGAGGCGTAGAAGCAGGCGATCGGGCTCATGTCTTCCACCGGGGCGTCGGTGCCGTTGCCCACAATCGCGCCCGTCTTCATGAGCTTCTGCCAGACGTACGCTCCCTCCTCGGCGCGTTTCGGCCCCAGGCGGCGAATTACAAACGGCGCATCCGAGGTGCAGTGGATCCCCTGCATGGCCGCGATGACGCCCAATTGGCCGAAGCGCGGAATATCGGCGGCATCCAGATGCTGCGCGTGTTCGATGCGCCAGCGCAGATCCTTCTGCTCCGGATGTTCGCGAAAGACCGATTCATAGACATCCAGCACCTCGCGGTTGGCGCGGTCGCCGATGGCGTGCACGCAGAGCTGGTAGCCGTGGCCGATAGCCAGTTCCGCGGCACGGCGGATATCGGCCGGATCCTCGAGATTGAGGCCCGTGGAGCTGGGCGAATCGGTATAGGGCTGCAGAAGCCAGGCACCGCGCGAGCCCAGCGCGCCATCCATGTATCGCTTGATGGCGCGAACCGTAAGGAAGTCACCGCCGGCGCCGATGGTGCGATAACGGTCCAGGTCCGTTTCCAGCTTTTGGTTGGACTCGCGCAGCATCACCCACAGGCGCAAGCCCAGTTCGTGATCTTCCGCCATTCGGCGAAAGACGTCGAGGGTGGCAGGCGGCGAACCGGCGTCTTCGAACGTGGTGATCCCCTTTGCCAGGCACTCCGCCGTAGCCAGACGGATCACCTTGCGCAGGTCCGCCGCCTGTTCGGCCGGCGAGCGCTGCGCGCGCCACTTTTCCAGGGCGCGGCCTACTGACGCCTGCGCCGCCTCGCGCAACAGCCCGGTTGGATTGCCGGCCGCGTCCTTCAGAATCTCGCCGCCTTTCGGATTGGGCGTGTCGCGGGTGACGCCCGCCAGCTCCATGGCCCTGGCGTTGACGAACGAGGCATGCCCGCTGGCGTGCTCCAGCATCACCGGATGATCGCCGGAGACAGCGTCGAGCGAGGCGTGCAAGGGAAAGCCTTCCACGTTGGGGTCGGGCGCGGCAGCCCATTTCGACTGGTGCCAGCCGCGGCCGACGATCCACTCTCCGGGCCGTGCCTGCCGTGCGGCACGCGCCACCTGCGCCACGATGTCGTCCCAGGTGCGGGCCTCGCGCAGATCGAGGCCCAGCCGGTATTCGCCGATCCCGGTAAAATGCGCGTGGCCTTCGATGAAGCCGGGGATGGCGAGCTTGCCGTGCAGATCGAGGACTCGCGTGTGCGCTCCAATGAAGCCCTGCACGTCTGCGTTGCCGCCTAGAGCGATGATCCGGCCGCCTCGCGCCGCCAGAGCCTCGACCACCGGCTGGGCCGCGTTCATGGTCGCGATCTTGCCGTTCTGCAGCACCAATTCGGCGGGCTGCGCGGCGGCAGCGGCTACAATCAAGAAGAAAAGGAGCACCCGCATGGCAACCAGCATACTGGAATCCATTCACTACCAGTTGGAAGGCCCGGCGGCCATCGTCACCCTGAATCGTCCCGAGCGCCGCAATGCTCTTTCGCTCGGACTGATGCTGGAGCTGACGGCGTGCCTGGACGAAATCGGCCGCAACCGGGAGGTTCGAGCCGTGATTCTGGGCGCAGCGGGAACGGTGTTCTGTTCGGGGCACGATCTCAGCGAAATGACCGGCCGCGACGTCAACGAATACCGGCGCGTCTTCGACGTCTGTACCGAGCTGATGACGAAGATTCAATCCATCCCGCAGCCGGTGATTGCCGCGGTGCAGGGCGTCGCGACCGCGGCCGGCTGCCAGCTAGTGGCCAGCTGCGACCTCGCCATCGCGGCCGAAGCGGCTGCCTTCGGCACTCCGGGCGTAAAGATCGGCCTCTTCTGCACCACGCCCATGGTGGCCCTGACGCGTGCCATCGGCCGCAAGCGCGCCCTGGAGATGCTGCTCACCGGCCAGATGGTGGACGCACGCACGGCCGCCGACTGGGGGCTGATCAATCGCGCGGTTCCCGGCGCCGAGCTCGAAACCGAAGCGCGCCAGTTGGCGGCGAAAGTGGCCGAAGCCAGCTCCCTGGTGGTCGCTCTCGGCAAGCAGGCGTTCTACACCCAGATCGATCTCGATCAGGCGAAAGCCTACGCTTATGCCAAAGAGGTGATGACGATGAACGCGCTGGCCGGAGACGCGCAGGAGGGCATCTCCGCGTTTCTCGGAAAACGAGCGCCCTGCTGGGCCGGCCGGTAGAACAGCGGCTAGGCCGGGTGGATCTCGGTCAGTTCCAGTTCCAGCACGGCGCCGCACCGGGCGCACACGGCGGCGTTTTCGGCGGTCAGGTAAACTTCTGTCGAATCGCACCGCACGCAGGCCACGGTGGGGTCGGAAGCCTCAGGAAGCGGATCGGGCGGCACGATGCCGCTGAGCACGCCGCCCGTGGCATGAGTTACCGGCTCAAAAGTGGCTCCGCAGCCAGCGCAAATGTGGTTGAAGCAGCAGTTCGGCGTGCAGGTATAGGCCACTTCCGTCGAACCGCAGCGCGGGCAGGAGATCTCCAGTCTCCGCGTGCGCATCTTACTGCTTAGGAGGCGCGGGAGGCGCGGCCGGCTTCGGAGCTTCGGCCGGCTTTGGCAGGCCGAAGAAATCCGGATCGTAAAACGCACCCTTGGTCATTTCTTCCAAGGTCTTCTGCGCTTTCTGCGGCACCAGCGACTTCTCAATGGAAGCGCGTTCCTCCTCGAAGGTCTTGGTGGCATGCGCCTCGATCTTGATGATGTGATATCCGAACTGGCTCTTCACCGGTTCGCTCACCTCGCCGACCTTGAGCTTAAATGCCGCCTGCTCGAACGACGGCACCATATGCCCGTGTGAGAACGGTGGGAGCAAGCCCCCGTTGGAGCTGGTCGTGTCGTCCGACTCGGCCTTGGCCAGGGTGGCGAAATCCTCGCCGGCTACGATGCGCTTGTGCAGGTCGTTGGCCTTGGCCAGGGCTTCTTCGTCAGTCAGTTCCTTAGCTCCCGGCTTGACCGGCGTAGGCGCACCCTTCACGCGGATCAGAATGTGGCGCGCGGTGACCTCTTCGTAGCTTTCCTTGTGCTCGTCGTAGTATTTGCGCGCTTCGGCTTCGTCGACCTTGGTTTCTTCATTCACCTGCGCCGTCACCAGACCAGCCAGCACCTGGTCGTCGTTGAGCTCGGACTGGACCTTGTAGGCGTGGGTGTCTTCCAGCTTGCGGCGTCTGCCCTCTTCGGCCAGAATGTACGCCTTTACCAGGAAGTCTCCAAACTGTTTGCGGCGCGGGCCGCGTGCCATCGCTTTGGCATTGTCGGGAAGCCCGTCGATCAAGTCGTCGAACTGCGCCGCCGTCAGCGTCACCGAACCTGCCCTGAGAACCACGCGGTCGGGCGGCACGGCTACGGGCGCCGGAGGCTTCGGCTGGCCGGGCTGGATAAAGCCGGGAGGAACCGGTGTAGCAAGTCTGGGGGCGGCGACTGGAGGGGCCGCTGGGGTCGGCGTCGGGGCCGGCGGTGTCTGCGCCAGCACACAAGCGGCCGGCACTATCATCAGAAATTTGCGAACAAAACTCATAGTCTTCATGATACCAACGCTTACGGGGCAACTTGAATTCCGGGTGGCTGCCGGCCGATTTGGGCAGAAGTCACCCAACATTCTTCGAAAACAAAGGGGTTAGCAGCTGCATTTGGGCAGATGCTGCCCAAATGCCGTGCCGGAACCATGCCGGCCGGGGCTCAGTAGAGAACCTTGTCCGGCCGGCGGGCCCACTCTTCAAAGGGACGGAGCGCGGACGGGTCCGGCACGCGAACCATAGGGATCGCGCGAGCGTCCGGAGGCAAACTGAGCTGGTGATAAATCAAGGAATCGTCGAAGCCGGCCGCGGCGGCATCGGCCGCGGTGGCAGCGAAGAAGACGCGTGCCGGCCGCGCCCAAAACAGCGCGCCGAGACACATTGGGCACGGTTCGCAGGAACAGTAAACGTCGCAGGCGGTGAGCTGAAAGCCACCAAGGACACGGCACGCTTCGCGAATGGCCACGATTTCGGCGTGCGCCGTGGGGTCGTTGGACGCGGTGACGCAGTTGGACCCGGCGGCAATCACTGTATCGTCCTTCACCACCAGCGCCGCGAACGGCCCGCCGCCGCGGTGCACGTTGCGGGCCGCCTGTTCGATTGCCTCTCGTAGGAAAGCCGCGTTCATATCGCTTTGAGTCCCTTCCAGGCTACAGGATTGAGCGTTGACTTGGGCTGCGTCCGCCGGTGTGATCCAATATGGGGATGACCGAGGTGGTGGCGGCGATTCTGGAGCGCGAAGGCCGCGTTCTGATCGGCCGCCGGCAGCCCGAACAGTCTCATCCACTGAAATGGGAGTTTCCGGGGGGCAAAGTCGAGCCGGGTGAAACTCCACCGCAGGCGATGACGCGCGAACTGGAAGAGGAGTTGGCGATCCGCCACGCCACGGGCGAGGAAATCGCGCGCTACGAGTACACTTACCGGGGCCGGGATCCCATTACGCTGATCTTTTTCCGCATCACCGGCTTTCAAGGCGAGCCGCAGAACCTGATTTTCCATGAAATGCGCTGGGAGCCCCGCGAGCAACTGGGGCGTTTCGATTTCGTGGAAGGAGATCTGCCGTTTCTGCGCACCATCGCGCCGATAAAGTAGGAAGGACGATATCTTTGTCGTCTGTCAACTCCGGTGCTCGAGCAAGACATGACAGACCACGCAGAGCGATGGTCCGTCCTACCGCGCGCCGCGATACTCCAGGGCTGCTATGCTGGCGAAAGCGGAGCCTCCCATGAGCAAAAAGGTTCTGATCGTCACCGGCGACGGCGGAGACGGCTATGAAGCCCTCTATGCCTACCAGCGTTTCGCGGAAGCCGGTTGCGAACCAGTTGTGGCGGCGCCGTCGCGCAGACCGCTGCACTTGGTCCTCTACGATACCGAGCCGGGCTGGGAAACCTACGTCGAGCGCCCCGGTACACGGCTGGATGCCGACCTGGTAATTGCTGCGGTAGCAGCCAAGGAATTCGCCGCGCTGTTGATCCCGGGCGGCCGCGCGCCCGAGTATCTGCGCAACGATCCGGACGTGCTCGAATTGGTGCGCGACTTCGCCGCCCAAGGCAAATGTATCTGCGCCATCGGCCACGGCATTCAGGTGCTGGCCGCGGTCGGGCTTACTCAGGGCCGAACCGTCACCTGCCATGCCAATGTGCGCATTGAGGTGGAACGCAGCGGCGGTATCTTCAGCCCATTGCCGGCGGTTCGGGATGGTAATCTGGTCACCGCTCAGTCCTGGCGCGCTCACCCCGAGTTCTACCGAGAGGTTTTTGCCTGCCTGGGATAAGCAGTCATGCAACCAACCAGACGTAAGCTGCTCGAATCTGCCGGCGCGGCGGCGCTGGCGAGCGCCACGGCAGGAATCAGCCGGGCAGCCGAGGACAATCCCGGACCGCGCGCCGAGAGCGCCGATACTCCCAAGATCTGCCTGGATGCGGCCGCCGGCGGAGCTGCCGCGGCGAACGCGGATGAGGCCGCGCATCGAATCCGGCAGCTAGGCGTCGAGTGGGTACTTTCCGGCGGTATGCGTATCCCCTGGGAAGAGAGCCGCCTGCGCGACCTGATGGAGCGCCTGGGCGCCAACGGCCTCCGCCTGGGTAACCTGATGATCGCTGGCTTCGGCAACGCCATTTACGCGCGGCCGGGCCGCGACGAGGATATCGACAAGGTAATCCAGTCTCTGCGCGCAGCCGGCCGCGCTGGATTGCCGGTTGTCGAGTACAACTGGTACGCGCACCGCGGCGTCGAGGGTTACTTCGAAGAGACCGGCCGCGCCGGCGCCGGATGGACCGGGTTCGACTACGAGCATCCGGTCGACGCCGAGGGAAGGAAGCTTCCGTTCAAGGATCTGCCTCCTCTGGAGGCCGAAGGCGTCCATACGCTGGAAGAGATGTGGACGAACCTGACATATTTCTTGAAGGCCGTCATCCCCGAAGCCGAAAAGGCTGGTGTCCGGCTGGCTCTCCATCCCAACGACCCGCCCGCGCCGGTCAGCCGCGGATCGCAGCAGATCATGGCCACGGTGGAGGGCTGGAAGCGGCTGATTGAGATCGTCAACAGCCCCGCCAACGGCATCACTTTCGATTGCGGCGTGACTCGGGAGATGGGCCAGGATCCGGTGGAAGTGTGCCGCTACTTCGGGTCGCGCGACCGGATTAACCACGTGCACTTTCGCAACGTCATGGTGCGCCAGCCTTACCTCCGGTACAGCGAGGTTTTTCTGGACGAAGGGCAGATCAACATGTTCGCCGTGATGCGCGAACTGGTCAAACAGAAGTACACCAGGCTGATCTACCCCGAGCACCCGCGCGCCCTGGATTACGACCGGGAGCGGCCCGGCTTCCACGCGCAGTACCCCGGGGGCGGCGGTTATGCGGCCTTCGCTTTCAACGTCGGCTACGCCCGCGCCATGCTCCAGGCCGCACTGAGCAGCTAGGCGCGGCCGGCTGCGTCGAAAGCAACTAAGAACCTGGGCTGCGCGATAATCGGCCCATGGCAACTCTTGGACTCGTTGAATATGCGGATGCCAGCCCGGCGGTGCGGGCCGTCTACGACGACACCATGGCAACTCGCAACACGGATTGGATTAACAATTTCTGGAAGGCCCTGGCGCACGATCCTGCCACTTTGCGCCGCACCTGGGAGAGCATCAAGCAGATTATGGCGCCCGGAGCACTCGACGCGCTGACCAAGGAGATGGTCTATCTCGCCATCAGCAGCAGCAATCAGTGCCCGTACTGCATTGCTTCCCACACCGCCGCTGCGCGCAAGGCCGGGATGACGGACGCCATGTTCGCCGAGCTGATGGCTGTGGTGGGCATGGCGAATGAGACCAACCGCATGGTGAGCGGCTACCAGGTGGAAATTGACGAACGATTCCGAGTGTGAGCGCGGATCACTGCTCTTCCGGAACGATTTCGATGTAATCGAGAGCAGCGGGCTCACCACCATCCGGACGGCCCTCGATCCGGATCTTGTCGCCCGGGCGTAGCGCCACCCCGCGGATGACGCGACGGGTGGAGGATGTAGAATCGAGCGTCGTGGTGGGCAGCAGCAAGCCGGCCGGCCACTCATCGATCGCTTGTCCTGCGACGAGCAGGCGGTAGCGGGAAACACCATTTCGCTGGTCGAAATACTGCACGCGCACGGAGTACCAGCCGGCGGCGCCAGGAAAGTTGAGCGTGGCGCTGCATTCGGCGGCGGGGCAGGCGACGGCTTTTCCCCCGGAAGCATCTTCGGCCGGCGCGACATCGCGGACCTGATAGCCATCCAGCAGCATTGCCTCGGCTTCGTAGCGCCCTGGATAGCGGCCCACGCGTCCCCTGGCGTCCGCGATGCCCGAGGTATGGCGGAACCATTCGGTTACCGCATCGCGCCAGACCACTGCCTGGCCGCTCTGGTATTCGAGTTGCGCCAGCACTTCGCGGTAACGGCGCTCGTCCACCAAACCCCCGAGAGCCTTCCATTGGCGGACGTAGGCGGCCACCGTCTCCACTCCCGCGTAATGGGAATCGTAGAGATATTGAATGACCGTCTTGCCATCGTGCAAGACATGGGTGTAAGGCACATGATGAAGAAAGAGGAGCAGGTCGTCAGGGCACGTCGCAACCGACTCCCAGGTGCGGGCCACCGCGGGCGGATACTGGCCGATGTAGCCGGTGCCGCTGGCGGTGGTGCGGTCCATGCCGACGCCCTTTTCGTCAGCGCGATGCCACTGGCCCCACCCGTTGCGCTCGCTCGCCTCAACGTTCACACCGTAATGATTGCCTGTAATGTCGGTGAGGGTCTGCAGGCCCAGCGGGCCGGTGTAGTTTTCATAGGTCCGCCAGGAGCTGAGCTGGATGGCGGCAACCGTGTCATCGACTTTCGGATCGGGGCCGAACGTGAGACGCGTCCATTCGTCGACAATCTGCCGGGAGCTTAGATCGGGGTTCCAGGAGAGGCGGCCGAAGGCGTACAGGTTCGCCTGCGACAGGTGATTGCCGAACCAGTTCTCATCGAGCCCGACATTCGCCACGCCGGCGAAGCCTCCCGTTGGGCGGTGAAAGACCTTGCCGGCTGCCAGCGCCTTTACGGGCGTGGATGCGCCGTGCGCGTGCATGTCGAAATCGAGCGTCTCTTTCCACATGGGCGCCAGGAAGACCGTGTGCCGCGCCTGGCCCATATACTCCGGCGTGATCTGCAGCTCGATGGCCTGGTTGGTTTTTTCGAGAGCCGCGAAGAGCGGCGAAGCAGGTTCGCGCACTTGAAAATCGATCGGTCCGTTCTTGATCTGGATCACTGCGTTCGAGTCGAACTGGCCGTCGAGAGCGTGGAAGTTGTCGTAGGCCGCACGGGCGCGATCGTTCTTCGGGTTGCGCCAGTCCATGTGATGGTCGTAGACAAAGCCGCGGTAGAAGAGGATGCCGCCGTGCGGCGCCAGAGCACGCGCCACCACATTGGCGGCGTCGGCATGGGTGCGGCCGTAGGTGGAGGGGCCGGCGCGGCCTTCGGAATCCGCCTTCAGTACGAAGCCGGCGAGATCCGGGATGGCCGCATACAGTTCGTCCGCTTTTCCCTTCCACCACGCAGCCACGCGGCTGTCGAGCGGGTCGAAGGTGTCCAGGCCGCCCAGAATCTTGGGGCTCGAGAAATCGACCGCCAGCGCCACGCGCACACCCCAGGGCCGAAACGCCGCCGCAATGCGCGCGATTTGCGGGATCATCTCAGGAGCCAGCAGGCGTGGATTCGCGTTGACGTTGTTGATGGAACAGCCGTTGATACCGATGGAGGCGAGCAGGCGCCCGTAGTCCGCGACGCGGGTCAGGTCGGCGCGCACATGATTGTCTTCCCAGAATATGGAGCGGCCCCCGTAGCCGCGCTCGATGGAACCATCCAGGTTGTCCCACTGATTCACCCAGCGAATCGGTGCGTAGGGCGCAACGCGTTCGTCGAGCGCATCGAAGGCCTCTCCGAGCGCGACCTTGCGGAGTAGGGCGAAGGCACCATACAAAACGCCGCGTGGGTTGGGAGCGGCGACGACCAGATAGCGGGCGCCGTGGTCGGCCACGGTCTTCAGCCAGTAGCCATCCTCGGGAAGCGAGGCCTGCAAACGCCACTGGGGCGCGGCGCGACCGAGCTGCTCTAGAGTTCCCAGCACGATCGCGCTCTCCCGGGAAATTCCGTCCTCGGCACGGAGCGTTCGTCCCACCAGCCCGCGCAGGCCGCGAATCAGTTCAGCGCGCGCGGCGGCCTCCGGATCGGCTTCATTCAGCGCAGTTACGACAGCCGGCAGCGCGGCGCGTGAGCGCACCAGCGCAGCGCTTTCGGCCGGCTGGTAGCGCAGCCAAGCATCGTAGCCGGTCTCGGCGTGAAGACAGGCGGCCGCCAGTGCAGCAGCGAACAGGGCTTTTAGAGCGCCCGGAACGTGCTGCTCGCCCATTTTCATGTCCCGCACGGCTCCTCCTTCTTTACGAATTGACACCGGAAGCCAGGTAGCCTCCGTCGACCGCGATGCACTGCCCGGTGAGATAACTCGCTCCATCCGACGCCAGGAGGACGGCCGCGCCCACCAGTTCCTCTGGCCGGCCGAAACGCCGCATCGGCGTGCGCAACAGCATCTCGCGCCCGCGGGCGGTGCCGCTCACCAGTTCGTCGTTCAATTCCGTGGGAAAGATGCCGGGAGCGATCGCGTTCACGGAAATTCCGTCCCTAGCCCACTCACAGGCGAGGCTGCGGGTCAGGGAAAGGACCGCGGCCTTGGAAGCGCAGTATGCAGCGACTTCATGAAACGCCACCATGGAGCCGAGCGACGCGATGTTGATAATGCGCCCGCGGCCACTTGCCCTGAGCGGCGCGCAGAAGACTTGACAGGCCCGCAACACGCCGGTCAGATTGGTGTCGAATAGTCCCTCCCAATCCTCCTCCGATACGTCGAGGGTGGGCCTGAGGAACGTGACACCGGCCGCGTTGACGAGGATATCGACGCTGCCAAAACGTTCCAGGACCCGATCGCGCAGTTCCTCGATGGATTTCCGACTGGTGACGTCAGTGGTCTGGCAGATCGTCCGGCCGCCCTTCTGCTGGATCTCCCGGCAAATCTCTTCGACCGCGTCCCTGCGCCGGCCGGTGGGAACGACGCTCGCTCCCTGGCACGCCAGGCCTAGCGCCATGGTGCGGCCAATGCCCGAGGTGGCGCCGATGACCACGGCGACCCGGTCCGTCAGTCCCAGGCAATTCCACATCATTCCCGTTCGTAGTCGAGAAACAAGGCACCGTCCTCGACGGTCAGCCCGACGCCGGCCGCTGCGGCGGCCTCGGCCAAAGCGGCGGGGAGCATCACCAGCGGATCGGGACCGACAGCCAGCCGGCGCATCAGACCTTCCCCCTTCCTGCCGCCCACGCTGAGGACGATCTTGAGCCCGCGTCGTTTGCACTTCACCGGCGTGCCGTCCTCCAGCTTCACATTCATAGGCTTGACGTAAGCGTCCACGTAATGCACGCCGATTCCGGACTTGTCGTCCGTGAACTGCGGCAGTTTTTCCCGCGCAGCGGCGTTCAAATCACAGAGTTTGATTTTCATGCTCGAGTTCGCTCCGGCGCTGGTTGGACGCGAGATAGGCATCGATTCTGCTGCGAAGCGCGCGAATGTGCTCCGGCGTGCTGCCGCAGCAGGCTCCGAGAATACCGACGCCCGCCGCCAGCAGCGGCTCGACGCCGCGGGCCATCTGGTCCGGCGTCTCGTCGTATACCACTTTCATGTCGATCAGCTTGGGCTGGCCGGCATTGGGCTGAGCCATCACGGGGAGGTCGGAAACGGCCCTGTATCGCTCTACAGCGTGCCTCGCCCGCTCCATGTCCATGCCGGTGCCGCAGTTGAGGGCGACGATGTCGGCGCCGCGCTCCTGCATAAACGTCGCGGCCCGTTCGGGGTCGACGCCCATCATGGTGCGGAAGGTGGATCCATCGAGCGTCACATCGTAAGCCATGGAGCCGATGACGCACGCCGCGCCGGCTTCCCTGGCAGCCGCGATGCCGATTCCAAGCTCTTCGAGCGAGGTCTGCGTCTCGATGATGACGGCGTCGGCGCCGGCATCGACCAGGGCCTCGGCCTGTTCCTGGAACGCTTCCCGAACTTGCGCTGCGGTGAAATCGCCATACGGCTCCATGAGGCCGCCGAACGGTCCAATGTCGCCGATCACGTAGCCCGAGCGGCCGCCGAAGGCCTGCCGGGCGATCTCCGCCGCCGCACGATTAATGGCCGCGGCCCGGCCGGCCTGCGAATGCCGGTTGAGCATAATTCGCGAGCCGCCAAACGTGTTGGTGAGGATGCAATCCGAACCCGCCTCGGCATAACGGCGCTGAATGGCGAGCACACGCTCCGGCTGCTCCAGGTTCCAGGCTTCGCCGCAGTTTCCCTGCTCAAGCCCGGCCAGCATCAATTGGGTACCCATGGCGCCGTCGCCGAGTAGCGGGCGGATTCGAATCGCATCCTGCAGGCGCGGCTTCATCTGGGTTCTCGCGTCTGGCCCTCAGGGCTTTCGTGCCCGAAGAGGGCGTAATGTAGCGTTTCGAGCACCAGACCCCACTTGTGGTGGCGGCTCGATTCCTCGCAGTAGCAGCCAGCAGGATTGGGCGGGCGCTGCCAGGCCAGCACCTCGTGGAGCGGACGCCCCAGCAGCGGCTTGTCGGAGTCCACGGCCGCCAGCAACTGTCCACCGGCGTCGTACCGGCACATGAACGTGTGCCCGGTGTCGCCCGGCGCGGGGCTGCAGCGCGTTTCCAGGATGGGATACCCCTCGTCACGACGGCCAAGGCTCACGTGGTAGTCGAATTCGAGAGACCGCCCCATGTTGGTGCACGTGGTGCCCTGGTAGCGGAAGCGGGCGCAGCTGGTGCCGTCGTCGCGCCGCGAGATGGTGAGCCGCTCCGCCGCCCATCGCCGGAGCGCCTTGCGATTGGTGGAATAGGCATAGGCGCCGCGGAAGGTGACGAAGCGGACCGTCTCGATAGGCGCGGCACCGGCCCCCCGCACGTACGGAGCGCGGCGAAACTGGCAGGGCATATACGAGCAGTTTTCGCAGGGCGATAATTCCGTCAAGCGCCGCACCCGGTCGACGTGGCTCGTTACCCCGAAGACCGCGAGCTGCGACTTCTTGGGGCGGAGCGCGCCCGAATCCAGCGCTTCCAATCCGCCCGGCAAAGGCTGTTTGCCGCCCTGGCGGAGCAGGTCAAGCAACTGCGCCTGTTCGCCGATGTCCCAATCGGGATAGCCAGGGCTGTCATGCGGCAGCACGGCCAGGCCGCGCGAGTCGGCCCAACTGCAAAGGCGGGCTCCCGCCATGGTGATGAGGCGCTCCACGACCGCCGAACCGAGCACCTCGAGGAAAAAATATTCGTCCGGCTTTTCTTCGCGCCACAGCCGCTGCGCTTCGGCTTCCAGCGCGCCACCGGCGCTGGCGGCAACCAGAACGGCGCCGCATGCCTCTGCGCGCTCGATCAACTCCCGCAGCCGCCGGCTGTGGAATGCCGCGCCGTCGAGCCGGACGACACCTTCGGCAACCTCGAGTTGGCCAGCCTCGCGCGCGTAGACCCATGGCTGCCCGTGCGCTGCAAACCACGCGCGCGCCCAAGCGGCCAGTTCCTGAGCGCGCTGGCTCAACACAGCGCCGCGCGGATAGCCCAGCAGCCGGTGATACTCCGCTTCGAGGACGTCGACTTCCGGGTAATCGGACAGAACTAACCTGTCCGGAGGTAGGACAGACGATCGTTTCTCGTCGTCTGTCGAGGCTTCAAAGGGGAGGTGCGTCCCGACAGACGACAAAAGGCGATCGTCTGTCCTACTTGGGACCCTTGATCCGACAGACGACAAAAGCCGATCGTCTGTCCTACCAGGTTTGTGGAGGCTCATCCGGCCACCCCGACGGCTTCCAGCGGCTTGAACTGGCACCCTTCGACGAAAAAGTCGAAGAAGTGCGGATGAGTTTCGAGCCGGCAGTGTTCGACCCTGCGGACCAGGCCATCGAGTTCGCGCCGCTTCGCCACCGAAAGCAGCGCGATGGACGCGCCCTCGATGGCTGCATTTCCGGCCTGCACCACGCGCGATGCCGGCAACTTCGGAATCAATCCAATGTCAGTGGCCGCCTGCACCGGCAGATTGCGCCCGAACCCTCCGGCCAGGTAGAAAACCTCGATATCACTGAATTCCACGCCGTAGCTGCTGGCCACCACCTGCAAGCCAGCCACGTGGGCGCCTTTGGCCTGCGCCAACTCACTGGCGTCATTCTCCAGGAAGAAAACGGCGCCATCCGGGACCAGTGCGATACGGCCGCCGTCTGCGAAGCGGCCCAGTTCGTTCATCCGGCCGGTGCGCAGCAATTCGCTGAGAAGCGCCACCAGGCCGGAGCCGCAGATGCCCTCGGGCGGCCCGCCGCCGATCACGCGCACTTGCAGGCTGCCGCCGGCATCCAGCGTCACGTCCTCGATGGCGCCGTCCAGGGCCGGCATCCCGCAGGCGATCGCGCCACCCTCGAAGGCCGGTCCGGCCGGACAGGACGCGGCCAGGATGCGGTGACGGTTACCCAAGATCAATTCCGTGTTGGTGCCGATATCCATGACCGCGACCAGGCGGTCCTCGTGAGCCATGTCCACTGCCAGCAGGCAGGCGGCGGCGTCAGCGCCGACATGGCCGCTGATGACCGGCGCGCCATAGACCCGCGCCCGCGGATGAATGGGCAGCAGCGCCTGGCGCCCGGTCATGCTCAGGCTGGTGGTGGCGCGCTTGCCTTCGGCCATTTCGATTTCCGTGAGGGAGCGGTACGGATTCTGCCCGATCGAATACACGCTATGGCCGAAAAACAGATCACGCATGGTGGAATTGCCCACCACCACCATTTCGTAAATGCTGGCGGGAGGGACCGGAAACTCCTCGATGGTGTGGCTCAGGTAGCCGGCCAGCGCACGCCGCAGGAGCTTGCCCGGATGGCCGCCATCATAGTGGATGCGCGACATCACGTCGGTGCCGCCGAACCGCTGCGGGTTCTCGAACGACGCGTCCGCGATCCGGCTGCCCGTTTCGAGGTCGAAAAGGCGCAGCACCACGGTAGTGGTTCCCAGGTCCATCGCGAGGCCGTAGAGCGGGCCCGGCGCGCGCTCAATCTCTCGTCCCTCGAGCAGAACGCGGTCGCCGTCGCGGAGCACCGCCGGATCGAGCGCAATGCCGCGAAGACCCGGGGGAAGACCGGAGGACTCGGTTTCGATGCGCATGTTGCCGCGGCGCATGGTGTGGCAGCGAACTTCGCCGGCCGCCACCGTCAGGCGGGTGCGGCAGGAGAGCCGGAATCTGCCGCTCAGGTGCCGCTCTTCCTCGGTGCGCGGCGACAGGATCTCCGCACCCTCAGTCACCTCCACCATGCACTCACGGCACTTGCCTTGCTTGTGGCAGGACGTGGGGACGCGGATGCCCAACATCTCGGCGTGATCGAAAATCGACGCCGCCGGGTTGGCCTCGATGCTTTGTCCGTTGATGGTGAAGGTGGCTGCCATGACTACGCGGCTTACCAGGTTGCTTCGGCCTCGAGTTCAGCGCGCACCGCTTCGGCGACCTCGCGCGCCGAGCCGTCGCGCTCCTGTTCCTCGCTCCACTGCCATTGCGCCAGGTAGTCGTCGGATGCCTGCAGGTCGCGCTGCGCGGCCAGACGGTCAATCCGCTCCATGAACCTCGCGGAAAGCTCCACGGTCACATCGTCCTCAGCGTCTTCAGCCCTGATCTGCGAGGGTATTTCCTGCCAATAAAGAATCTTGTAAGTCGCCATCTTGCTTCCTGGATGCCGCCAGCCGCAGAAACAGGTCGACGGCTGCCGAAGCGTTCGCGCCGTAGCCATCGGCGCCGATTTCATCGGCGAACATCTGGCTGATCGGCGCACCTCCAACCGCCATCTTGATGTGCCCGAGGCCGGCCGCCTCAAAACCGTCGATTACGGTCTTCATATAAGTCATGGTGGTTGTGAGCAGCGCGCTCATCCCGACGATATCCGGGCTGTGTTTTGCCGCCGCGGCCATGAATTTCTCCACGCTCTGATCGACCCCGATGTCGTATACCTCGAACCCGGCGCCTTCCGCCATCATGCAAACCAGGTTCTTGCCGATATCGTGCAGGTCGCCGCGCACTGTGCCCATCAGCAGCACGCCTATGCGCGTGGTCGTGCTGTCTTTCGCGCTCAGCAGCGGCTTCAGCACACCCATGCCGGCTTTCATGGCGCGCGCCGCGATCAACACCTCCGGCACGTAGAGCACGTTGTGCTTGAAATCCTCGCCGACCACGCTCATGCCGGCGATCAAGCCTTCGTTCAGAATTTCCTGGACGGCGCGGCCTTCGGCGAGCGCGTCCTTGGTCATCTGCTCAACTTCCTTCGCCTTGCCCTCATACAGGCACTGGTTCATCAGGGCGTAATCAACCATACCGCGCCCCTTTACCCGCCGTGCGGCCGGCGTTGAACTCTTCGAGCGCCTCCAGCATGGCGACGATGTTGGCGCGCGGCATGCCCGGGCTCACGCCCCCACCTACCGAAAGAACAACGCCCTGGCCCTCCGAGCCTTCCAAAACGTCGAGCGTCGCTTCCCTGACCTCGTCAGGCGTCCCGCGAACCGCGACCTCCAGCGGATTCACATTGCCCATCAGGCACATCCTCTTGCCCACGCGCTGCTTCACTTCGCGAATGTCGTGCTGCTTGCCCCAATTCAGCATGTTGAAGCCCGCGTCAGGCAGGTGGTCGAGGCAGGCATCCACCTCAGCGTCGTTGTGATAGAGCTTTACCCAGCCTTCCGGAAAGGCATCGCAAATCCGCTTCAAATAGGGGTGAGCGAACTCCAGGTAGTGTTCCTCGTTAATAAAGCCCACGATGTCGTCGAGAATGAAAATGCCCTCCACCCGATCGCCCATCACCTTGTGCTGCGCTTTGAGCCAGTCGATCACCACGCGGGTACACAGGTCGATCAGCTTGTGTGCGCCCTCGGGGTTTTCCACCAAGTCGATCATGAAATGCGTCGTGCCGCGCACGAAACCCGCTGTGCACAACGGTCCGCGGGACGTCACCATGGGCAGGATGTAGCCGTGGTCCAGGATGCGCTGCCGCTCCATACCGATGCGGTGGAGCGTCAGCGCCGCGAAACCGTCCGCCTCCACTTCATATTCGGGAAGTTGATCAATATCTTCCAGGTGATACAGCGAGTGGTACTCGCTCGGGGTGTTGTCCTGCCAGAACTTGATCTTCGCCCCCAGCACCGAGGGTTCTGCCGCCATCCCGTATTCCATCCACCACGAGGGAATGAAGATGATGTCCGGAAACTCGCGCATGATCTTCAGGTTGGCCTCGAACCAGACTTCGCGGTCGAGGTAGTAGTCCAGATGTTTGATGCCAAGGTAGCCCGGTATCCAGGGGCTGTCGACGATCAACGCCATCGGGACCTTGTCCAGCTTCTCAAGGCGGGCGGCTCTCTTAAATACTTCCCACTGTTCCGGCAGCATCGCAGTCTCTCTCCATCGCAGTCAATTGCCAGCCAACCGAGCCAGAGCTGGCTGCGGCACAGCTTCACTCATCATCCGGCTCAACATGGAATCTCCACCGGACGATCGTCTGCCGGGTCGGCCCAGCGGTCGTTCGGAAGGACAGGCGCCCAACCTGGCCGGGCGGGATCCTGATCGTAAGGATATCCGCCGAGGCGGCGATAGAGTTCATTGTACTCACGCAGCTTATCGCGATCCAGTTTCACACCCAGCCCAGGCGCCGTGGGCACGGCGAGCGACCCATTCTCGTACTTCATCAAGCCGCCCTCAATTACGTCGCCGGTCAGATGATGATAGTGAGCGTCGGCAGCGAACGAAAGATTCGGAATTACCGCGCCCAGGTGCAGCATGGTGGCAAGCTGAATCCCGAGCTCGCCCGAGGAATGCACAGCAACTCCCAACTGGAACGTGTCGCAAACGGCGGCGGCTTTCACGCAGGCCCGTATGCCGCCCCAGAAGGTGGTGTCCAACAGAATCACGTCCACGGCGGTATCCAGCGCGTTGGCCGCGAGTTGCTCGAAATTCACGACAACGGTGTTGGTAGCTAGCGGCACGCGCACCATCTGGCGGGTACGGCGCATCCCGTTCAGACCGAAGACGGGATCCTCCAGATAGTCGTTGCGAAGGCCCTCAATGGCCTGGCCGAAGCGGATGGCCTGCTCCACACTCCAAACGCCATTGGGGTCGAAGCGGAGCGAGTCGCCGGGAAATGCGGCGGCCAGCGCGCGGTAGACTTCCAGCTCATAATCCGGAGGAAACACGCCCGCCTTCAACTTATGCGTGGAGAAACCGAAGCGCCGCTTCAGCTCGCTTACCTGGCCGATGACCTGATCAATGGTGCGCACTTCTCCCGCGCCCGTACGAGGATCTGCGTAGCGAAAGAAAACATAGGTGGCGAAGCGGACGCGGTCGCGCAGGCGGCCGCCTAGAATCTCCGAGACCGGCACTCCCCACGCCTGTCCCAGAATGTCGAGGCAGGCGAATTCGAGTGCGGCCAACACCTGGGTCCGGTTGTTGTAGAGCGACGCAGTTGGATTCGCGATCCGAAACCGCATCTCCTCCAGGCGCGCCGGGTCGTGGCCCAGTAGGGTGGTTTTCAATGCGCGGAAAACTGCCTCGGCGGATTCACCACCGCCTCCCATTTCGCCCAACCCGATCAACCCGGTATCGGTTTCCACCTCCACGATGGTCCGCACAAACCGGCCCCAATGACAGCCATTGGCATGCCGCAGCGGCGCTTCCAGCGGAACCGTCACCGTGGTGGCTCGAATGTCGCGGATTTGCATGACCTGTTCTAGTATACCGATATAGTTTGATGTTACAACTAAATCCCACGCCGCATGTCGTCACCCCTCCCCAGGGGTCCGCGGCACGGACCTGCTAGAGTTTCCCTATGGCTTCCTTTCTTGCCAAAACCGATCCGGAAACCTACTCCCTCGAGGACCTGGAGCGCGAGAAGCGCACGGTATGGGACGGCGTCACCAATCCACAGGCGGTGCGCGCCATCCGGGAGATGCGGCCCGACGACCGGGTATTCATCTATCATAGCGGCGGCAACTCCGCGGTTGTAGGTCTGGCCAAGGTTCGCAGCGAGGCGCGTACGGACCCGAAGAATTCCAAGTCCGCTGTGGTGGAGCTGGAGTTCACGGCGCGACTGGAGCCGCCCACCACGCTGGCGGAAATCAAACAGTCGGGCAAGTTTGACGATTGGGCGCTGGTGCGGCAAGGGAGGCTTTCCACCATGGCTGCGCCGGAGAAATTCGTGCAGTGGATGACAGCCCGCTACCCGGGCGTGAAGATCTGAACTGGGCGGCACGCATCAGCCAAGAAATGTCGAGCGACTCTCGACACAGCAGGCCGGACACCTGCGCCACGGCACCGGACCCTAGCGCGGGTGCGCGGGCTGGGTGCACAGCCACAGGAAGGCTTCGAGAATTCGCGCACGCTGGGCATCGTTGACGGAAAGGATGTGGTGCTGGCCGCCCTCCTGCGGCGTGAAGGCGGTCTTGCCTTGCGCGTCGACCGCGACCCGGCCCGGCGCGGAGACCGTGAAATAGCCATCGTCAGGCCGCACGGCATAAAGTGCGGCGGTCAGATCCCAGGTCTCGCGATCATAGGGCATGGCGAGGTAATTGCGATACGCGTCCGCCACCGGGTTCGTTCCCGGAGGGCCGAAATCGCGTTCGATGCTGCGCGCCGGGTACTTGATGGTGCGGCCGACCTCAAACCCGCTCCAATAGACCGGGCCGGGCCATTCGGCGGCTAGTTTCTGCGCCGACGGGACGTCGGTTTTTACGTTGTATTCAGGGCCGGCGCCGGCGAAGTCTCCGGCCATCAAGACCAGCCGGCTCACTTTTCGGGCGGCCAGCGCGCGCCCTCCGGGCGAATCGAGCAAGTGCGCGAGGTTGGTGCTGAAGCCCACCTGCACGATCACCACGCTCGAATCGAGTTCCGATTCCAATACCCGGCGCAGCAGCTTTACGGCGTCTTCGGGGTGGTCGCGGTAAGGGTAATGGCCGGCATCGAGCGCCTTCTTGAGGTAGCCGTCATCCTTGGTCTGGCCCTCGTGAACCACGCCGACGGGCACATTGGCGCGGCCGTAGAAGGTGTCGATGGCGGAAGCCAAACGGGCTGCCCACGGATTGTCCTTGGTAATGGTAACGGCCGCCAGGCGGACCTCGCCGCGCGAGGCGAAGGAGTGGAGAATCGCGAGCGCCAGGCAATCATCTACATCGTTGCCGATATCGGTGTCGAAGATGACGGGGACGGACGGCCGGGGTGGCTGCGCTGAGAGAATGAGGGCGCCGGCGAGCAGGGGCACGGTTAGGAGCGTAGACTTCATCGCTCGGGATTCTAACCAGATTCACTCCTCGGGGGCAAGGGCCAACTCCTGGACGCTTCCGGATTTCTCACCAGACTGTGCAGTATGATTGACCTTCCATGCACGATGGGCCTCAACCGTCCCGCGTGCAGCGGCGCCTGCCGCTGCTGCTCCTCTTGTTTGCTGCCAGCGGTTTTTCCGCGCTGATCTACGAAATCGTCTGGTACCAACTCCTGCAGCTGGCGATCGGCTCGACGGCGGTCGCACTGGGGTTTCTGCTGGCGGCATACATGGGCGGCCTGTGCGCCGGCAGCCTGGCGTTGCCGCGAGTGCCGCCGCGATACCATCCGCTGCGGATCTACGCCGCGCTGGAACTGGGCATTGCGGCGTTTGCCGCGCTGGCGCTGGCCGGCATCCCGCTGGTGGAACGCGTCTACTTCGCCGGCGCTGAACACGGCATGCCGGGCTTTCTGCTGCGAGCGGTGATTGCAGCCGTCTGCCTGCTGCCGCCCACAGCGCTGATGGGCGCTTCCCTGCCGGCGCTGGCGCGCTGGGCGGAAGCGAAGCCGTCCGAGGCATCCTGGTGGGGCGCGCTGTATGGAGCCAACACGGCCGGCGCCGTGCTGGGCTGCCTGTCGGCGGGATTCTATCTGCTGCGGCTGTACAACACCGCCGTCGCGACGGGATTTGCGGTCACTTTGAATGTAGCCGTGGCGGCGGTCAGTTACGCGCTTTCCAGGCGGATACTTGCGCCGGCTCCGGCTACCGCCGCGCCCGCCGAGGCCCGCCGGTTCGGATTGTGGGGCAGGTACTGGCCGGTGTACCTCACCATTGCGCTTTCTGGCGCCGGTGCGCTCGGCGCCGAAGTGGTATGGACGCGCCTGATGGCGATGCTGCTGGGATCGACCGTCTACGTTTTCTCGATCATCCTGGCGGTTTTCCTGACCGGTCTCGCCATCGGCAGCGGCGTAGGCTCAGGCCTGGTTCGCATGGTCCGGCCGCAACTGGCGCTCGGCTGGTGCCAGCTGCTGCTGGCCGGCGGCATCGCCTGGACCGCTGGTATGATCGCCGATTCCCTGCCCTACTGGCCGATCGATCCGCTGACGGCGGCCAGCCCCTGGTTCATTTTCCAATTGGACAT
>CAZZHN010000029.1:0-31700 GCA_964654065.1 uncultured Solibacteraceae bacterium | reverse complement strand
GGCGGGCGCTTTCAAGATTGTCGAGAGAATACCCGATCCTACCTGGTACGGGAAAGGCCGCATCGTTCCTCCCGGCAAAGCCAACCCGCTGGGCACGCGGTGGCTGGGCTTGAGCGTGAAGGGATACGGCATTCATGGCACCAACAACCCCTCCTCGATCGGCCACAACGCGTCGCATGGCTGCATTCGCATGCGCAACCACGATGTAGAGCAGTTGTTCGAGATGGTCTCGGTGGGGGATGCGGTTGACCTTTACGACGAAGCCACACTGGAAACCGGACAGATCTTCGCCGCCGCGGCGAGCGGCGGCGCTCAGTAGCGAGAACCGAGATTCACGGAAGCGCACTCATGGAAAACCTTTTCGGATGCATCGTAATGGCGGCCATCACGCTGCCGCTGTCGTTCTTCGTTGCGCGGGGCTGCCTGCGCGGCATTATCCGCGCTCTGGGCGGGGGCAGGAATCGCGATGTGCTATGATCGCAGCCGTGAACCGGGGGCGCGCGGCCTGGGCCGCGCTTCTGCTATGGGCCGCGCCGATCGCAAGCGCCGCTGACAGCCTCGACGGCGCGGTACGGGAACTGGCGGCGAAGACCGCGCTTCTGGCGGGCGCCGGCGCGCCGGTTGCCGTGACCTGCCGCAACGCCTCGTCGCTCGATTCGGCCGAACTTTCGCGCGTTCGGGCCGCGTTCGAGAAACTCCTGCAGCAGGCCGGCGGGCACACCGGCCAGGGAGCTGCTGCGGTGGACGTGTCGCTCACCCTCTCCGAGAATTCAACCGACTATTTGCTGGTGGAAGAAACGCACAAAGGCGATGAGCGCACGGTCTGGATCGCGTCCTGGAAGCGTCCTGCCGCGGGCCAGCCTGCGATGGCGGGGCCGGGCCTCGAGAAAAAGTTGGCCTGGGAGCAGGATGAACAGATTCTCGACCTGGCGATCTCCGGCGATGCCATGCTGGTGCTGGCTCCCTCGCGGATCACCCTGCTTGCCCGCCGCGAAGACCGTTGGGAACTGCGCCAGACGGTGCGCTTGACGGCGCCGGCGCCATGGCCTCGTGACCTGCGCGGCCGTTTGCGGCTGAGCGCGCCCCGGTTTCAGGCATTTCTTCCAGGGCTGGCCTGCCAGGGAACGATGGCGCCGGAGTTGAGCCTGGACTGCCGGCCGGGCGATCAGCCCTGGACGCTCGAATCGGGTAGCCGATCGTTGCTGGCGGCCACCTTCGCGCGCGGCCGCAATTATTTCGATGGACGTGTGATGACACAGGACGGTGCCGCCCGCTCCGCGCCACCATTTTTCTCCGCCGCCGCGGTGGAGGATCGCGCCTCCACTTACTGGCTGCTGGCTCTGGCTGACGGGAGGGCAGAATTATTCGACTCCAGTTTCAATGCACTGGCCCCCATGCCGGCCTGGGGCAGCGATCTGGCCGGCATTGATGGACGGTGCGGTCCAGCCACCCAGGTGCTGGTGACGCGGGCCGGCGACGCGGGCGACGCTGACGCCATTCAATCGTGGGCGGTAGCCGGCCGCACAGCCGCTCCGCTCACCGCGCCGGTCTTGTTCCCTGGCCCGGTGACCGCACTGTGGACCTCCAGCCCCGATGCGGCTCTTGCAGTCACACATAACCTGGCGAGCGGCCGGTACGAAGCCTATGTAGTTACGCTGGTCTGTGGATCGTAAAGGGACGCGGGAATAAACACAGATGAACAGGGATAGAAAAGAAAAGGTCTTACCGGTGTTCCTCTGTGTTGATCCGCGGCTCGCAATGAATCGCTCCCGCCCTCTGACACGTCTTACTCAGAAACGCGATTGCCCCGGCAACCGCTCCCTCACGGTCGCGGCTCAGAATGCGCATCGGAGCCGCGACCGTAAGGGAGCGGTTGGTGCAGTTGTCGGCGAACGATCCTTCATTCTAGGAAACCAAGCTGGTCCCTCCACCATCCGCTTCGCGGCCACGTTACTGATCGTCGGCGCGCTTTTCTTCCCCGCGTCCGCCGCCACCCGGCCGCGGTATGGAGGAACGCTGCGGGTGGAGATGCGGGCTTCTATCGAAACTGCCGATCCGCCGCAGCTTGGGCCTGGAATGCCGGACCTGGCTCCGGCGTTCTCCATCACGCGATGGGAAGCCGGGCGGCGGGCCGTTTTTGCGGCGGACGAGAACGCGCCCGGCGGACGGCCGTTTCTGGACGCGGTCGAAGTCGAGATGGCTCGCTCGCCGCGCGACCAGGCCATCGATCTCGACGTCGGCAAGGCCGATCTGATCGAGATCCCTCCCGTCGAAGCCAGGCGCCAGCCCGCGTCCCGCCGAACCTGGTCATCACAACCGGTGCGGGTGCTACTGCTGCTCTTCGGCGCGCGCATGGACGACGCCCGCGCGCGAGAGGCTTTAACGCTGGCGGTGGACCGCACAGCAATTTTCAACGTGCTGCTGCAGCGCCAGGGCGAGATTTCGGGAGCCCTGCTGCCGCAGTGGCTCTCGGGCTACGCGTTCGCTTTTAACGCAGCCTCCGATGCTGCCCGGGCGCGAGCGCTGGCGGCGTCTCTTCCGGCGCAGGCGCGCAGTTTCAGCATCGGTGTGGAGGAAGCCGCGCTGCGGCCGATCGCGGAGCGCATCGCACTCAATGCGCGCGACGCCGGGCTCGCGGTCACGCTGGTTCCCCAGGCAAGCGCCGCCGATGTGCGCCTGCTGGAAGTGCGGATCGGGTCAGCCGACCCCGCGCACGCGCTGGCCGGGATGGCCGCCGCGCTCGGACTGCCGGCCCCGCCGCGCGCCGAGTCGCCGGACGCGCTCTACAACGCGGAGCGCAGCCTGCTGGACGGATTCCGCGTGGTTCCCCTGTTTCACCTGGCGGACGTTTACGGCGTGGCGGCGCGCGTTAGGGGCGCACCCGGCATTTCACCGCTGGGCGAGTGGCGCCTGGAAAACGTCTGGCTGGAAGGCGGCCGCCCATGACTTTTCGGACGCGCCTGTTGCTGGTCTTCACGCTGACGGTGGTGGCCTCGGTGGGCATGGTGGAGTGGCTAGTCACGCGCGCCACGCGCGACGCTTTCGAGCGCATGGAACGCCAGCGCGCCGACGCCCTGGTAGCGCAGTTCCAGCGGGAGTTCGACGCACGCGGGCGCGAAATCGTGCGCGCCATAAGGAACATTGCCCAATCCGATGCCGCCGTCAGCGTGGCCATCTCTGCCGACGACTCTGCCTATTACAACGAAGCGTCCGCCATGGCGCGCGCGCACGGCCTCGGACTTCTGGAACTGGCAGGCGGCGATGGCGCCATCATCTCATCCGCGGAATGGCCGGTTCGTTTCGGGTATGTCGAGGAGTGGCTGGCGGCGCCAACCGGATGGAAGCCGGGCACCGCGTTTCTGCGGCGTGAAGAGCTGCCCGACGGCTTCACTCTGGCGCTGGTGGCGGTGGAAACCGTGGATGCGGGCGGCCGGCAACTGTTCGTCGCGGGCGGCCAGCAGCTCGACCAGGATTTCCTGGCCACGCTGGTGCTGCCAGCCGGAATGCGCGTGCTGCTGTACCGCAACCTGGAACCCGAGTTTGCGCCGCATCTGTTGGCTGGCGCAGCGGCGGGTGCGCAGGAATTTCAGCCGCTCATCGAGCGAGTTATCCGCGATCGCCGCCCGCAAGTGGCCACGTTGGGCAGCGGCAGCGCCGCGGAGACGATTCACGCACTGCCGCTCGCCGGAGTGGAGAATAACCTGCTGGCGGTGCTCGTGATTGCCAGTTCGCGCCGCGAGCTGGTGGAGTTGGAGAATTCGCTCGGCCGCACCGGCGCCTGGGTGGCAGCCGGCGCCATTCTCACCGGCATGTTGATGGCGGTCTGGGCCACGGCGCGCGTCACGCGCCCGGTTCGGCGTCTGGCCGCAAGCGCGGGCCAGGTGGCCGCCGGCAACTGGAACACCACGGTCGAAGTTACGTCGCGGGATGAGATCGGACAACTGGCGCAGGCCTTCAACGGCATGACGCATGAGCTTGTGGAACAGCGCGAGCGCCTGCTGCAAACCGAGCGCGTCGCCGCCTGGCGCGAGCTGGCCCGGCGGCTCGCACATGAGCTGAAGAACCCCCTCTTCCCGCTGCAAATCACCGTCGAGAATATGCAGCGCGCCCGCGAAAGCCATCCGCAAGAGTTCGACGAAGTATTTCGCGAGGGCAGCCGCACACTGCTGGCAGAACTGGCCAATCTCAAGCAGATCATCGCCCGCTTCTCCGATTTCGCCAAAATGCCCGCTCCCGAAATGCAGCCTGTCAACCTGAACACGCTGGTGGCGGAGACGATGAAGCTTTTTGAGGCGCAGTTCGTCCGGGCCCGGGTGACGGCGCGCCTGGATCTGGAGCCGGCGCTGCCCATTGTGTCCGCTGACCCGGAGCAGATCACGCGGGCGCTACGCAACCTGGTGCTCAACGCCATCGACGCGATGCCGGAAGGCGGCACGCTGACGGCGCGCACCACGCAGCAAGGGGCCGGCGCGCGCATCGAGATCTCCGATTCCGGGAAGGGCCTGAGCCCGGAAGAGTGCGAGCGTCTCTTCACTCCTTACTACACCACCAAGACTCACGGCACCGGCCTGGGGCTGGCCATCGTTCAGTCGGTCATCAGCGACCACCACGGCCGCATTTCAGTGGAGAGCCAGCCCGGCAAAGGCACCACCTTTCGTATTGACTTAGGGTAGACCGCGCTGCGAAACAATACCGTGCAGTTGCGCCGGCGTCTTGCCGCCGGTTCTTTGCGCGCCGCCGATCGGTGGGCTAACCTCAGACTTGGCGCATTTACTGATCGTCGATGACGACGCCAACACGCTGGCATCGCTGGCGCGCGCGTTCCGCCTGGCCGGCCATGAGGCCACTGTGTGCGACAGCGCAACCCGCGCGCTCGAGCTTGTGAAATCGCGTCCCTTTGACCTGATGATGTCGGACGTGGTGATGCCCGGCAAAGACGGGCTTTCGCTGCTCGAAGACCTGCGCGCCGCTGGCATCGCTCTGCCGGTGGTGATGATTTCCGGCCAGGCGAACATCGATATGGCGGTGCGGGCCACGCGCCTGGGCGCTGTCGATTTCCTGGAGAAGCCTCTTTCCACCGACAAGCTCCTGCTCACCGTGGACAACGTCCTCAAGCTGAAGCGGCTGGAGGAAGAAAACCGGGATCTGCGCCAGCGCGTCGGCAAGCACGAAATTGTGCATGCCGGGGAAGCCATGCGCCGCGTCATGGCGCAAGTGGATCGCGTGGCCGCCAGCGAAGCGCGGGTCTGCATTCTGGGCGAAACGGGCACCGGCAAGGAACTGATTGCCCGCGCCCTTCACGACCGCAGCCAGCGCAGCGCCGGCCCGTTTATCACTCTCAACTGCGCCGCCGTGCCGGGCGAACTGATCGAAAGCGAGCTGTTCGGGCACGAAAAGGGCTCGTTCACAGGCGCCGCGGCGCGCCACCTCGGCAAGTTCGAGCAAGCTCACCGCGGCACTCTGTTCCTGGATGAGATCGGCGACATGCCGCTTGTGATGCAGGCCAAGCTGCTGCGCGTGCTGGAGGAGGGGCAGGTGGAGCGAGTCGGCGGCGACCGCGCCATCCCGGTCGACGTGCGGGTGATCGTGGCTACGCACCGCAACCTCGACGAGTTGGTTAAGAAAGGCGCATTCCGGCAGGATTTGTATCACCGCATTTACGTTTACCCGCTTCTTCTGCCGCCCCTGCGCGAGCGCACGGAGGACATTCAGCCGCTGGCCGAACATTTCGCCCGGCAGGTGGCGGAAATCAACGGCTGGAAAGCGAAGCCGCTGACACCGGAGGCCATCGCGGAGCTGGTGCGCTACCGCTGGCCGGGCAACGTGCGCGAATTGCGCAACGTGGTCGAACGATTGTTGCTGCTGGCCGACGGCCCGGTGGATGCCGCCGCGGCGCGGCTGGCCATACCGGAAGTCGACGACGCGCCGCCCGCCGCCAGTGCGCCTCGGTCCGGCCACACCCTCGCGCAGCGAGTGGACGGATTCGAGCGTGAGCAGATACTCGCCGAGCTCAAGCGCCACGGCCAGCGCATGACCGATACCGCCAAAGCGCTCGGCCTGGAGCGCAGTCATCTTTATAAGAAGTGCCAGGCGCTTGGCATCGACCTCCGCGCCTTGCGCCGCACCGGACCCGAATAACCGGACTGTGCGGTCGCGCAGGTACTAGTTGGTCTCGGAAATCCCCTTCAGGAAGATACGGAATCGGCCCGCGCGCCACCATACCACAGCGCTGCAATTTGCGTTGTCTAGAAGCGTTCACCCTCCCCGGACAACGATGCACTGACCAACAACTGTAGTCCTCGGAGAGTAAACGATATGACAGATACAACCAAGGCAGCCGCGGCGCTGCCTGTCCCACTCGAGAGATCCGGTTTTTCCAAACTGATTGCCTCGAATCCGAATTACTTTGGCAACTTCGGCACCAGCCAGTACAAGCCCGTCAAGGTAATTCAAAGCGACACCACTTACGAACAGGTAACCTGCCTGGGGTACGTTCCCAGCACGAGCGTTCTCGAGGCAGTAATCCAGATCAAGCAATCGACCGGGTACGACGGGGACGGCTGCACCAGCGGTTCGTACGAGTACATCCGGTTTTATGTGGACTACGGCTCGGGCTTCGAAGATCTCGGCTACGTCGGCATCAACGTTCACGACGTGCCCAACGCCAACGATTGCGCGAAGGCCGCCGAGAAGCCCTTGAGTTTCGCGGCGTCGGTCTCTTTCCAGCCCAAGACCAATTGGTGCGGCGTTCCTGTGCTCCCGAAGGTGCGCGCCATTCTTTCCTGGCAGACGGTGCCGCCGGCGAAAACCCCCAACTACAACCCGGTGTGGGGCAATCATCTCGACGCCCACATTCAGATCAAGCCGCGGCCGCTCATTTACAAGGAAGTCGGACTGAACGTCACGAGCGAAGTGGCCAAGTTCCTCCCGCCGCAGGAAATCGTGGCCCTGGAGAACCAGCCGGTTCCTTTGCCCGATCCGGCTCCTCTCGATCTGGCGCAGCTTGCCAAGCTCTACGCAGCTCCGGCCAAAGGCGCCAAGGCAGCGGTCCCGGCGCACCGGTTTGGGTCCGCCGCCGTGCAGAAAGTCCTGGACGCGCCGGTGGTGGACAGCCAGCAGGTGGCTTCGGCGATCGATCAATTCACGGCCGCCGGCCTCGATTGGCAGTCCACGGTAGCGGCGCTCCAAAACGAAAACGCCAACGTGAGCTACGAACAATTGGAATGTCTCGGCCTGGAAGGCGATCCTTCCGCGCCGCGCCTGGTGGCAACGCTCCGCATCAAGCAGCCGGTCGGTTACAACGGCGGCCTCTGCACCGCGGGCAGCAACGAATATGTGGCCTTCTGGGCGGACTGGGACGACAACTGCAAGTTCACCTACCTGAACACGGTCGCGGTTCCTGTGCACGACATCAGCAGCATTCCGAAAGATGGACTGGTTTACAGCGTCGTGCTGCCGGTGAATCTTGGCCCTTATCGCGAGCCTTGCGACAAGCCCAGAATCGCGCGCGTCCACGCCGTCCTCTCCTGGGCCACGCCTCCGTCGACCACAAATCCAAATGCCCTCAACTACTGGGGCAATTTCATCACCACGCACGTGCAGATCCAGCCCGGCACGGTTCCGAATCCACTCTATCCCACCATCAGCATTTTGGGAGGCATTCCCACGGGATCGATCGCCAGCGACGGATATACCGTGACCAACGCCCGCTTTGCCGGAAACAACCTTCTGGCAGACTCGCTCGGGCGGCGCTGCCCCTTCGGCGGCGTGGTGGAAATCCAGGGCCCCGAATTCCCCGGCTACTGGTACAAAATCCAGGTTCGCCCGCTGTCGGGTGGCGCCTGGCAGGATGTGATCACGCCACTGCTTCTCACCCGTTGGGACGGCACCACGTACCCCAGTGCGCCCGACCCGACGAGCCACTTCTTCCCTTACCAGGATTACGCCGACAACATCGAAAATCTGCTGGGCGACTGGCAGACGTTGGGGTTGCCTGATGTGGTCTGGGAAGTCAAAATACAGATCGCTTCCGACCATACCGGCACGCCTGTCTCCGGCGCCGTGCCCGACATCCATAATCTCGAGTTGGACAACACAGCGCCTTACGGCAACATCCAGATCAGCAGCGGCGGCGATTGCGGCCAGTTCGATGTGGGAGCGGTGCTGGACGGAACGTTCATCGCCACCGATGCCAACTTCGGATCCTTCAGCCTCTATACGCTGCCGTACCCGAGCGCGATCACACCCAGCGGCGGTTACTCGCCGACCCCGGTGACCGGCTCCTCGTGGTCTCTGAATACCGCGGGGCTGGTGCCATGCGGCTACGTCATCCAGTTGGAGGTCGCAGACCTCAGCATCGTAAACAGCGTTTGGGGCTCTCACAACTGGGCGGTTTCGCCGCCTTCGGTCTTGTCGCAGGGATTCTGTCTGTTAGAACCCGGCTCATAAGACTCAACGAGGTGGGAAGGGCCGCTTCCGCCATCTGGCGGGGGCGGCCCGCACCGCCTATTTCGAGAAAGAGAAACCCATGCCTTGTTGCGGACAAACACGAACGAAAGAAACGATCGGCGCCAGCCAGAGCGCGCGGATCGCGGCGGCGGTGCCCAATCGCAGGCCGGTCTACGGTGCGGTCGGACTCGAATACACGGGCCGAGCCAGTCTGACCGTGATCGGGCCTGTCACCGGCGCCAGATACTTATTCCCATTCCCAGGCGCACGCGTGCAGGTCAATGGCCTCGACAGCGTAGCTCTGGCGGCCGTCCGGCTTCTCCGGCGGGTTTGATTTTCCAAGCTGGATGCTAGCCAAAAGCGCGCATCACAGCCGCGAGCGTGAGGTAGCGGCGCCACAGCCACAGCGACTATGCAGGCGCGAGTGACTGCCTTTAGGGCTGCGCGGGCGCTGTGTTCTTCGACGCCGCCTTGCCGGCCGCCGGCTTCGCTGGTCCCAGCAAGTCGTTGATTGACTTGCGCAGATTCTGCTCTTCCTGATCGCCGAAGTAAACCACGTCGGCTCCGTCGTGTTGTTCGCGCACCATACCATGCCGGTCTATGAATAGGATGATCGGCATGCGCGGCAGGCGCACGGGCGAGAAGCCTGCAAAGTCCAGCGTGGCGTTGGAGTCGTCAAATCCCACCGGGAATGGGGGGTGCATCAACTTGACGAACAGCGGCACGGCGGTGATGCCGTTCAGGTCGATTGCGGACGCCAGAATCTGGAGCCCGCGCGGCGCGTACTCCGGCTGCAGTTTGCTGAGCAGTTCCACCGCGTGCTGGCAATGCGGGCAGGTGGTCAGGATAAACGCCAGGAGCACCGGCTTGCCCTTATAGGCAGCCAGCGAGACCGGCTTGCCGCCGGGAACCTGGATGGTCCACTCGCCGGCCTTGCGAGGAACCTGCTGTGCCGCCAGCGGCGCGGCCACCGGCACAGATAGGGCCAGGAGCGAGATCAGCAGTTTGTACATGAACGTTCAGTTTACCAGCACAAAGGGGCCGGCCCATGTTTGTACGCCAAAGAGGCTGCGGGCTGCGGCCAATGCGTCGGCTCGAAAATGCCGCTCAATCCGAGGGGTCCGAACGCATTGGGAAAAGTTGCGATCTTCCCCTTGCGCTTCGACATGAAGATGGCGCATAATCCCTGTAGAAGTGAAAGGGGAGACCGCGTTTGAACGAACGGATCGACCTGCCACAAGGGACGCTCGACCTGCTGATCCTCAAGACGCTGGCTCTTGAGCCGCAGCACGGGTGGGCGATCTCGGAGCGCATTCAACAGGTTTCGAGCGAGGCGCTCCGCATTCAGCAGGGTTCGCTCTACCCTGCCCTGCACCGCCTGGAGCGGCGCGGCTGGATTAAAGCACGCTGGGGATCGTCTTTGAATAACCGCCGGGCAAAGTACTACGGCTTGACCGTCAGCGGGCGGAAGCAACTGGAGGCGGAAGAGACGGCATGGCGGAAACTCACGGCCGCCGTTGGCCAGGTATTGGAAACCGTGTAGCGGTGTTCGATGCTCAGCGATCTCCTCTATCGTTTGCGGGCTTTGTTCCGGCGCAGCTCTATGGAAGCGGAGATGGAAGAGGAACTGCGCGCGCATCTTGAAAATGAGGTTGCGAAGCGCGTCCGCTCAGGTCTGCCAGTCGACGAGGCAAGAAGGCGGGCGGCCATCGAGTTCGGCGGTTTCGACCAGGTGAAAGAAGAATGCCGCGACGCGCGAGGCGTGAACTTCATCGAAACAACGCTGCAGGATCTCGGGCACAGTCTGCGCGTGCTGAGAAGGAATCCGGGCTTTGCAGCGACCGCGATCCTCACCCTGGCGCTGGGGATCGGCGCAACCACGGCGATCTTCAGCGTGGTGGATACCGTCGTGCTCAAGCCGCTGCCTTTTCCCACGGCCGACCGGCTGGTGCGAATCCGATCCGTGATCGCCGCCACCGGGAACGGCGGTGTGGCGTCCTACCCGGATTTCCTGGATTGGCGGGCGCGGAGTCACGTTTTCGATGGCATGGCCGTTTTCGAAACCAGCGACCTGACTCTGATCGGCTCTGGTGAGCCCCTGCACTTGCAGGGGGCGGTAGTGTCGGCGCAACTTTTTCCCATGCTCGGCGCCAACCCGGCGCTCGGGCGCGTTTTTATGGCGCAGGAGGACCACCCGGCGTCGGCGGGTGGCGCCGATCCGGTCATCTTGAGCTACAGTCTCTGGCAGCGCGAATTCGGTTCTGACGCGTCGGCGCTGGGGCGCAGCCTGCAACTGGGCGGCCGGCCGTTCACCGTGATTGGCGTCATGCCGCGCTCGTTCCAATTTCCCATTCAGGGCGAGCCCATCGAGCTGTGGACCACGATCGCGGCTGACGCCGGCGGCAGCCAGCCAATGACCGGGCAGCGGGGAGCTCATTATCTCGACGTGGTTGGTCTGCTGAAACGGCAGGTTCCGTTACCGCAGGCCGAGGCCGAGATGGCCGCCATCGCCAGTGCACTGAACAAGGAGTACCCCGAAAACAAACCGCGCACGGTGCGGATTGTGCCGGAGATCCAAGGCCTGGTCGGCCCCATCCGCGCTCCTTTGCTCATGCTGCTGGGGGCGGTGGGTTGTATTTTGTTAATTGTGTGCGCCAACGTGGCGAACCTACTGCTGGCGCGGGCTACCGGCCGGCATAAAGAGATGGCCATCCGCGCTGCGCTCGGCGCCAGCCGGCGGCGCGTGACTCGCCAGCTGATCACAGAAACGATGGCGCTCGGGCTGATCGGCGGCGGGATCGGTCTCGTTCTGGCGCTCGCCTTGCTCAGACTGCTGGTACAGCTCATCCCCGCGGACGTTCCGCGCCTGGGCGCAATCGGCCTGGATGGCCGGCTGCTCGGCTTCTCACTACTGATTTCCCTGACAGCAGGATTCCTGTTCGGTCTCGCGCCCGCCCTGCGCGCCTCAAAGATCAGCCTCAGCGCGTCCTTGACGGAGAGCGGGCGCGGCAGCGGCAGCGAAGGAAAAGCCCTCGCCCGTTTGCGCAGCGGCCTGGTCGTGAGCGAGGTGGCCCTGGCCGCACTGTTGCTGCCCGGCGCCGCCTTGTTGATGCAGAGCTTCCTGCACCTCATTCAATTGGATCCTGGATTCGATCCGCAGCGTGTCCTGACGTTCCAGCTCGATACGCCGCCCGGGAAGCAGGTGCCATGGTTCGTGCGCGAGGTTGTGGCGAGCATCAGTGCGGTTCCCAGCGTCAGTTCCGCCAGCGCGGTTGCTTCGCTGCCCCTGACGGGTGACAACATCCGCTCCAGCATTGAGATTGAGGGGGAGCCGACTCCAGTCGGCTCGCGGCCTTCGGCTGATTTCAACGCTGTGGAGCCGGACTACTTTCGAACACTGCGCATCCCGCTCGTCATGGGCCGCGATTTCACGGAGCGCGACGATTCGAAGTCTACTCCTATTGTGATCGTCAACCGCGCGCTGGCGGACCTATTCTTCGCCAACCAGAACCCGATTGGGAAACACATTCGGCCCGGCATCGGCAATGGCTACGGACCGGGCGAGCCGCCGATGCGCGAAATCGTGGGTGTGATCGGCGACGTGAAGCAGGATCAACTGAGCGCTGAAGCAAGCCCCGAGGTGTACGCGCCTCTCGCGCAGAGCCCCTTCAGTAGCCTGTTTATTGTGGCTCGCACTGCAAATGATCCGAACGGTATTGTCGCGGGGGCACGCCGCCGGCTGGCCTCCATCGACAAGAACGTTCCCCTCTACCATGTCGAGACTCTCGATCAGTATCTGGCACGCTCGGTGGCGATTCCGCGTTTCGTCACCTTGCTTCTTGGTGGCTTCGCGGGTTTCGCGGTGCTGCTGGCATGCCTGGGTGTATACGGTGTGATGTCTTACACCGTCGTCCGGCGCACCCACGAGATCGGGGTTCGCATAGCCCTGGGCGCCAGTGCGGGCAAAATTCTGCGCGGGGTGCTCGGCACGGGTGTTCTCCTGGCGTCGGTTGGCGTGGCGATCGGGATGATTGCATCGTTCAGCCTGGCACGTCTGTTGTCCAGCGTGCTTTACGGCGTGCGCGCGACCGATCCCGCGGTTTTTGTCCTTGCCTCATTCGCCTTGCTGGTCGTTTCTGGATTGGCCAGCTACGTCCCGGCCCGACGAGCGGCGAGAGTCGATCCGGTGGTGGCGTTGCGATGCGAGTGAGGAGGACGGATAGGGCGATCAGACCCCGGCCGGAAACGAGTCCTGCCAGGCTTACCTCACCGCTTCCATACCTTCCACGCTGGTGACAACCGCGCCGGTCCGGTGGAGCTCGAAGCCGCCATCGTCGCCGGTCCCGGTGATGCGGTCCGCCGTGTCAGCCACCACGACCATGTGCTTCCATTTCTTTTCAAGGACCTGGCGGTAGAAAGAAAAGTAGCGGGCGGCTGCGGTGTCATCGTCCCATTCCACGGCATACAGAAGCACCACCCGCCCGGCCTTCTTGTTCTCGCGCAGTTCGAAGCGGCAGCCGCGCCAATGAGGTGCCATCTCCTTTGCCTCCGCCTTGCCCACGTATTGCTCCAGCAGAATGCCGTGTTCCAACTCGCCCATCGTGCCGCCAACCAGGCCCTTGTAGCCGCGCGGCAAGTGCGGATCGGGAAGCGCGGGCGCGGTCGGCACCACTTTGGCGAAGTATTTGTCGGGATGCAGAATCTGCTGCGTGGATATGGGAGGGTCGGTGAAGACCTCGGCAAAGCCGCGCTTGTGGTCGCGTTCCAGTACCGCTCCTTGAAACAGCATTCCCTCGGTATAGGGGAATACCAGCGAACGCCGCAGGTAAAGAGGTGCATTTTCAAAGACCGGAAACTGGCCGCCGCCGGAATCCGCCATACCGGCCATGCTGGCGGCGAGCGCTTGGTTGCCGAACAGCGTTTGTCCCTGGCGGTGTGCCGCGTATTCGGTCATCAGCCAGGTTGCCTGGCCTTCCATCACCGAAAGGCGCGCGGTGGAACCATCGTCGTTCTTGCGGCCCTGCCTGATGTAGCGCGCCAGGTTGAAATTCTGGTCCGCCAGGGCGTGCGCCAGTTCGTGCGCCAGTACCTCATCCTGCGACTCATCGCTCGTGGTGTCGGTCAGGAAGAGCTTGCGCTTGTTGTAGTCGTAGAAGGCTGCGGCCTGCTCCGTGAGCAGGTCCACCGTGCTGGCGGCGAGGTCGTAATCCGGCGGAACGAGACCAAACTTCTTGAGTGTCAATTCCTCGGCGCGGATCTCCTCCGGACCGGCCACTTCCTTCATCCGCTGTTTGAGAAACGCATTGACCTGCTGTTTGTTGATAAAGGTGCACGGCACCGCGCGGCGCAAGGGAAGGCCGGTGATCTCGGCGAGCTGACGGGAGACCTCCGGAACCTGCCGGCACTGGGCCTGGCCCGCCGCATTGTCGCCGGCCGCAAGTGCCGGCGGAAGGCTCGCCAACGCCAGCGCCGCGACACACGCTCGCACCAAATCCTTGATCGGCCGGGCCCCCAGCATCTGCTCCCAGCATAGCGCGCTACAATAAAGAGGCAGTTTTACCCACCAAGAGGAGAGTTTCTTTGGCAGAGGAAAAGAATTATCAGGCAGAATATCTGGGCAGCGGCACCTTCGTGATTCGCAAGCCCAAGCGGCAAAAGCACAAGACGCGGCAATCGAGGCTGCGCAACCCGCAGCGTGGCTCGCGTAAGTAAACCGAGGGAATCCGGCCGCTGGGATGAGATCGCTCCAGTGGAGCGGGAAGGCCGGTTAGGAAGGCGGTCAGGAACTGCCAGGTAAGAAGAGACGAGATCCGAATTCCCTCGCGCTCACACGATAGCCCTCCGGTCCCGGTCATAGGGTACCCTTTCAGGTCTAATCAGCTGAAAATAAAACGCCAAGATTAATGCTTCGCCTGTCACCGCCCCGTGAGGTTCCCAGCCAGCGGAGCCGCGACCAAAGGGAGCGGTTGGGCTGCGCCACGGCGCTAGCTCAGACAGGTGCCTCCGCCAAAGCTACTCCGCGTTGAACTGGAAGACGTCGGTGTTGGTACGCACAACGAGTTTGCCGCCAGCCAGCAGCTTGGATTCAGCAAAGAAAATCGCCCCATCCGTGCTCTCGCCCGGGGGCAGCCGCGTTTGCACGAGGGCAAGAGCGCTGGCGGCGGCCGCGGCGCGCAGGCGGGTGGCACTGACTGCCAGCGCAGCCTGGCGCCGCGATTCGTAGCCGTTGGTGGATCTGAGGTGCGGGTTGCCGTAAATACCGGCCTCGTATGTGGTGACCAGCTTGACCACGTCGCTACCGCTGCCCTTCTGCATCAACATTTCGATGATGTCGTGCGCGGGAGCGCCACGCAGCGCCGTTCCATCGGCATACTCGATGCTGAAGTCTTCCGGCCGGATCACATATGGCCCGGGCGATCCGTTGGAGACAGCCACCTGAATAATGGAATACTCGTGCAGGTGTCTGGGCAGATGGGCATACATTATGGTCACGCCGGACCGTGTCAGGGTCTGATAGCGCAAACCGTTGGACTCGAATTGAATGACCTGGGCCGGCGCCACCCGCATTAGCACCGACAGGACCAAACCCACGCCGAAGACCCGCAGCATGAAACTATCTTACGATAGCGACGGAGGGCCGCCAAGCCAGCGGCGCGGTAATTCTATCTTCTGAACTCTTCAAAACAGAAGGCAAATCACCGTCCCAGCGGCGCCCGCCGGCTACTTTTTCTTGTTGCGCTTCTGCGTTTCGGCGTACGTCTTCATCATGTCATCCAGTATCGCCTGCATCTGATGTGGATCGCGAATCGACCGATAGAATATTTGCCGCCAGTCAAACGGAGCGCCGCCCATGTACCGGTAGTTGGCGGGCAGCGGCGGACCGCCGGGTGATCCCGCGGCGGGGATTGTCGCGGGCAGGTGGATGGCATACATGCTACCGCCGGCCAGTGCCTGGTGTGGGGTTGGCAGCAGCCAGGTGCAGTTTTCGCCATCCGCGAACATGTTGGCAGATACGAACGCCCACCGGCCCGCATCGGCGGCCGTGGCAGCCTGGCAGTCCCACAAACGTCCCTGCGCCACATATACCGATGGATCGGTCACATTGTAGGAATCGATCAGCACATCGTTCAGACCGTGAGCCTGGATGAAGCGTTCCACTTCGGGCAGTTCCGTATCCCAGTCCAGATTGGAATCGCTGACCAGTTCGTAGCCGGGGCGCCCGAACGAGAGCGAATTCAGGAAAGGCATGTAATAGGGCCAGGCGCGAACTACAGTCACCACTGAAGCGACCGCCAGCGCAGCCGCAAGCCAGGCGGCGGGGCGCGCCCAAAGCCGTCCGGCATCCCGCAGATTCTGGAGAAGCCGGGGCATGGGAGCCAGCAGCAGCGAGAACAGCGCCAGCGGGACCGTGAAGTGCCGGATGGAGATCGTCATCGGGCTCATCACGCAAGCAAACGTGATGATGACCGTTGCCAGCCAGAGCGAGCGCCAGTGAAATTCCATACCGGCGCGTACAGCCGCGGCGCGGACGCGACCGAGCCGGGCTGTAAAAGCCACCATCAGGCTTAGTGCCAGGGCGGCCACAAACGCCAGGGTGGACTTCAGCAGCGTCAATACCGGGAAGTAGTACCAGACGCCGTGCGAATAGACATGGCCGAAGAGATAGGTCGGCCGGGTGGCTCCCAACGCAAAGAAAAGGACGCCGCCCAGGTAATTCGCCAGCGGCAGCAGGATCCGGCGCAGGACGAGCGCGGTCCATCCACCGCCAATCATTTTGAGCAGATCGGTAGGCTGGTTCCACGAAAGCACAAATTCCACGATGTAGATCAGCAGCGCGGATCCCAGCACCGCTTTGCCGGTGAGGCGCCAGCCGCGGCGCCACCAGGCGCGGAACTCGGCGCCGGTGGGCTGGCCCGCCAGTGGAAGCCAGCGCAGCACGAACGGGAACGCCACGAAAACGAAAAGCAGTAACCCCGCCGAGAATTTCGAGAGCAACGCCAACGTGAGGGCGAGCGCGAAGCGGCGTGCGGCGCGCTTCGACTGGTCTCGCCACAGCGTCGCGAAGGTCCACAACGCCACCAGCGAGAACAGCGCCACGGCTGTATCGGTGAGCACCAGCGGGCCAAAGGTCAGAAACACCGGCATGGTGGCGAACCAGCACAGTGCAAACGCGCCGCCCCAGCCGCTCGTGAGGCACTCACCGCAGAGATAGATTACCAGGCCGGTCAGCACCAGCAGCAGCAGCATCGGAAGGCGGGCCCAGCGCAGGGTGGCGTCGCGGTCGTTCCAATGGCTGAGGATCCAGGCGCCGAATGGCCATTCCGCTAAGATGGGCTGGAAGAGCCCCTGGTCGCTCCAGGTCCAGATATGTCCGGCGTAGTCGACGCGCACGCCGCGCGCCACCAGGGGCGCAGCCGCCAGCAACTTCACCAGCGGCGGGTGCTCTGGATTCATCCGCAGATCGAGCTTCTGCCAGTAACTGACGCCGGCGCCAATATGCGCCACTTCATCGATCGCTACCGACTCACGAAACGCCGCGCTGCCGGCAAGCCCGGCCAGGAGCGCGAGCAGAAAAACCGCGGCAACGCGCGATAACGCCTGCTTCCCATTCGCTGAGGTTTCGATGTGAGCCTCCATTTGCCAGTACAACAGAGCACCGGCAGGATTCAGGCAGCCTGGCCTAAGTTACGCGTACGCGGCGCGGCGGTGGATTGTTCCCTCGTTACGTGGTGCACGCCCTGGAAAGCGGCGGACAGGCGAGAGCCAGCGCCGCCTAGTCGCTGATCTCGATTTTCGGTCCGGTCTCGCGTTCCACTTCCTGGACGCGGGCCACGGTGTTGCGCGCCAAAGCAAGAAAGGGCGCCTGGTCGTCCTTGTGGAGCGCCACGGGCTTGCCGGTGTCGCCGCCAATTCGCACCCGCGGATCCAACGGCAGCTCAGCCAGAAAATGCACCTGCATCTGCTCCGCCGTGCGCCGGCCGCCGCCGTGGCTGAAGACATCGATGCGCTCCTGGCAGTGCGGGCAGATCAGGAAACTCATGTTCTCCACCACACCCAGGATCGGAACCTTCACCTGGTGAAACATGAAGATGGCCTTGCGCGCATCTTCCAGCGAAACGTCTGAGGGAGTGGTCACCACAATCGCGCCGGTGATGGGCGCGGTCTGAATCAGCGAAAGCTGCACGTCGCCCGTTCCCGGCGGCAGATCGATCACCAGATAATCAAGGTCGCCCCAGTCGACGCCGCGTAGAAACTGCTGGATCACCGAGTGCAGCATCGGCCCGCGCCATACGAGCGGTTTGTCACCCGGGTTCAGAAAGCCCATCGACATGAGCTTCACGCCGAATTGATCAAGTGGCTGGATGCGTTCTCCGAGAGCCATCGGCGTCTGGTTGATGCCCATCATCAGCGGCACGTTGGGGCCGTAAACGTCTGCATCCATCAGGCCCGCTTTGTAGCCGAGTTGACCGAGGGCCACTGCCAGGTTTACGGCTACGGTGGTTTTTCCAACACCTCCTTTGCCCGATCCGACGGCAATCAGGCTCTTGACGCCCGGTATCGGCAACTTGGGCATGGCAGTTGGTGGCTGGGGATTCACGCCTCCTATCGTAACAGCAGCGCCGGGAGTCGCAGTGAGTCGGCGCGCGCCGCGGCTTGCAGCGGCGCTTCCATCGGCAGCGATCCGCCGATCACCTGCCAATTGATAGAAATCGGTCTTTGTCTGTCAGTTATTTGAAAGGACGAATTGGCTCGAACTCGGATTATTGGGGCTTAGTCTGGGACCGGAAGGCCGCAGCGACTGCGGTCTTTTTCAGCAGTAACATGACGAGTGATCCGATTATCATCATCATCTCATCGGTCGTGGGTGTTTTAGCGGTGTTTCTGTCGTAGGCCGCTCTTTCGGCGTTCACCACAAACGCGATTTAATTTAAAAAAACCCGCATTTGCGGGGAAGAAAAATCCAAGAAAAAACTGGATACTAAGCTTTGGGAATATTCTGAATGGAATATTCCCAAAGATTTCTTCAGGGTCAGTACCACCATATTTGACTGGAGCCATTCTTTCTTGAGAAGGGCCAGGATTCTGGTGTATGGCCTCTTGGTGCTTTTCGCCGGTTCGGCGACAGCGTACCTTACCCGATTCTTCGGATGGGCGCAGGCCTCCCAACGAAACGGCGCGCCTTCGGCGCCGTTTGCTGCGGAGTTGCGCCAGGGCCGCGAACAGTTCGCGCAGGCTCAGTACACCAAAGCCGCTGAGACTTTCAGCAGGCTTGCGCTATCCGCCCGCGCGGCGCACGACGACCGGACGGCCGCACGCGTCGAAGCCAATATCGGCGCTTGTCATTTCGCGCTTCATGAGTATCGCGCCGCCCTTGCTTCGTTCCTAAACGCCCGCCGATTTCTGGAGTCGCTAGGCGACCTCAGTAATGTTGCCGTGACGGACGCCAACATCGCCTCCTTGTATTACCAGATGGGGGATGTGGATGACGGCATCCGCTGGCTCGATTCCGCCATCGAGCGTCTGTCAGGTCCCGACCGCCGGCTGCATCTTGCCGAGATGCTGATTCAACGGGGCGTGATGCGCGCGCAAAACGGCCCGATGCCGGAGGCCGAGGGGTCGTTCCGGGAGGGAATCGAAGCCGCCGCAGCCGCCGGCGACTGGAAGCTTTACGCCACTGGCTGAAACAACCTGGGCGACGCATACTTCCTGCATCGCGACTATGCTGCCGCCGAGCCGGCCCTGCTCGAGGCCTACCGGGTTCGCAAACTCCGCCGCTTTCCGATGGACAGTTCCTACCGCACGCTGGGACGCCTGCGGCTGGCACAAGGCGATTTGGCCGCTGCGTCGGTGTTGCTCGACCGCGCGGTAGCACTCGCGTCCTTACCCACAGCCATCACTCCAATCTGGCAGGACTACTACGCTCGCGGCCTGGTCCGCCGGGCGGAAGGACGTTTGCCAGAGGCGTTGGACGATCTCGACAACGCGCTTCTCCGGGCCAGGGCGTTCCGCTGGTCGGCGCCTGCCGCGGAATCGGCTCGACTCGGCGCGGAAAGCCTGCTCGATGAAGTCTATGCAGCCTTCGTTGATGTGGGAAATCGTTTGTATGAGCAGACCCGCGACCCCCGCCTGATCCGCCGGACCTTTCAGGCCGCGGAAGAAAACCGCGCGGTCAGCCTGCGCGCCCTGGTGGCCGGCCGCAGAGCTAGCGTCGACCTCCCTCCCGCTTATTGGGAAGCTGTGGAGCGCTTGCGCCGCGCCGAAGCGGCCGCGCTTCAATCGCCGCAGGACCAGCACGTCGAATCTGTCGAGAACTGCCGCGCTGAGCTCACCCGCATTGAGGCTTCTGCGGCGGCCCCAATCGATCATGCCGAGGGCCATCTGCTGGCTCGCGTCTTCGCCAATCTGCCTTCCGACCGGACGTTGTTCAGTTTCTGCCTTGGCGAGTCCGCCTCGTGGCTGTGGGCTGCCAGCGGATCCGAATTGGCGCTTTACCGGCTGCCTTCCGAAAATGAGTTGAAAAAGAAGATCGCCATCACTCTCGATGCGATCCGCCAGGACAGGCCCGAAGCCAGCGCCGTCGCCGCAGATCTCTACGCCAGCCTCTTCGGCGGCGTGGCTTCCCGGTTTCTGAAAAAACCGCGCTGGATGCTCTCGCTAGACAAGAATCTGTTTGACGTTCCGTTTGCCGCGCTGGTGGAACAGGCTCCCGGCCGGCCAGCCTACGTCGTCGAGCACCGCGTCACACATGTGATACCGGGCGCGGGCTATTGGGTTGACGCTGTCGAACGGCGAAATAGGGCTTCCAGCAGCGGCCGGTTTCTGGGGATCGGGGACCCGATTTATAATGCTGCCGATTCCCGGCTGCCCCCGCGCGGGACGATGCGGCGCCGCCTGGTTTCGTGGCTGCGGCCAGCCGCCGTTTCCGCTGCCGCCCCAGGCACGCTCTCGCTTCCCAGGCTGGCGGCCAGCGCCGCCGAACTGGATGCTTGCGCCCGCGCGTGGGGCGGGCCGGCGACTTTGCTCGAAGGCGACCGGGCGGCGCGCCTGCCGCTCTCCGCCGAGTTGGATCGCGACCCTGAGATCATTCACTTTGCAACTCACGTTCTGGAATCCTCGGTCCCGCCGCGGGGCCGCGTTGGCGCCCGCGACGCGAGCGGGAGCTACGGCTTGATTGCACTGAGCTCTGCCGGGCGGAGCGAAGCCGAGTTGCTGACTCCCGTAGAAATTGCGCATTGGAAGACCCGGGCGGAGCTGGTGGTGCTGAACGGCTGCCACTCCGATGCCGAACGGGTTGCGGCGGGGGCCGGACTGCTCGGCCTTACCCGCGCATGGCTTACCGCCGGCGCTCACAGTGTCGCTGGCAGCCGTTGGGACACCCCCGACGAAAATGGCGCTCTGTTCGCCGCCTTGTATCGACAATTGCGAATGCAGCCGACGCCGGATCCGGCGTCGGCGCTGGCTTCGGCCCAGCGCGAAATGATTCGCTCCGGCAGTTGGCGGGCTCGTCCGCGCTACTGGGGAGCATATTTTATGGTGGGAAATGAGTGACGCGACGGCATTAACCGTGAATGCCCAGGCAATACACACCCAGACGATCGGTAGCCAGCCGGTGCCCATGGTGGCACATAACGAGCCGCATCCGATGGCCTGGTCGCCGCTGGTGGAGCGCATCCGCGCCGGCGACACAGAAGCGATGGAAGAGTTGTATGGCCTCTTCTCCAAAGGTGTCCGCTTCTATCTGTGCCGGCAACTGGGTCTGCAGGATCTCGACGACCGGGTGCACGACGTTTTTCTCATTATTACGCAGGCCATTCAGAACGGAGAACTGCGCGAACCCGAGCGGTTGATGGGATACGTGCGCACGGTGGTTCGCCGCCAGGTGGCAGCTCGCATCGACGCTAACGTGCACGCGCGCCGCTGCCAGACCAGCCTCGAAGGCGGCGTCGTGCTCCGCGACCGCGCTCCTGATCCTGAGCGGAAGGCCATCCAGGGACAGAATCTCGAGGTCGCTCTCCGCATTCTCAACAGCATCTCCAAGCGTGACCGCGAAGTGCTGGTGCGCTTCTATCTCAACGAACAGCCCGCCGAGCAGGTCTGCCGTGAAATGGACCTGACCGAGACCCAGTTCCGCTTGATCAAGTCCCGCGCGAAGGCTCGCTTTGGCGAGTTGGGTAGGGCGCGGCTCGCACGGCGCGTTGGTTTTGCCGCCAAGTTCAGGGAAATGCGGTCTCTTCCCAAGGAACGTTAACTTTCTGCGTAGATTCTTTGAGAGTTCTTGGATCCTGTCTGCACCTACTACTTCGAGGAGACCGGAGTATGCCGCAAATACTCGATCATCTGAAAGAGGAGGAACTGGAGCAGTATTGCCTAGGCGGCCTCGTCGAAGCCCGCTGCGTGCGCTTAGAAGAGCACCTGCTCGTGTGCGAACCGTGTTGCAACCGGCTGGCAGAGACGGACGCCTTTGTTGCCGCGATGCGTCAAGCAAGCCGCCAGTGGAGTGAGGACCATGCGGGAGTGCCCGCTAGCGGCATCATAGCCGGCCGCACGCGTAGAGAGTGGCTGCCCGGCCACCTGGTTCCGGTGTTCGTGATCGCGGCCATGCTGGTGGCTTGTGCCGCGGTGTGGTCCGGCCGTCGTCCCGCCGTTCCGGCGCCGTTGCCCTTTGCTGTCGAACTGACTGCTTTGCGCGGGGCCGCGCCGGGCCACGCGCCGGCCGGGCGCCCCCTGCTTCTGGGACTGGACCTCAACGGCTTAAATGTTGCCCAGCCGCTGGCCGGCCATGTGGTGGATAGCTGGGGCGGCCGCGTTGCCGGGTTTCCTGTCGGCCCGCGGGCGAGGCTGAAGGCGCTGCCTCCGGGCGACTACTTCGTGCGCATCTGCAGAGGCTCCGGCGAGCTGCTTCGCGAATACGCGCTGACGGTCAAGCCGTAGCGGCGTGCGCCGACGGGCGTACTCCGGTTGCGAGATTTGGGCCCTGGACCACGCTAGAATACGCTCATGAAGGGTTCGGGCGCGACCGCCGCGGCCAGCATCGAACGCTTCCTCCAGGTTTCCCTCGTCGCTCTGGTCGCGACTGGCGCGTTGTCCTGCGCGGTTTGCGGATGGTGGGATGCGCCCACGCTGGCGCTCACCGCGGCGGCCCTGGCCTGGCGGATCGCCTGCCTGGCCGGCACGCCGCTGATCCCGTCTCCGGCGGCCGTAGCCGGCATCGCCCTCGGGTGGTGCGGATATTCTCTCATCGACGCCTGGAACGGGCCGCGCGGCTTCCCAGGCGCGTCCATTCCGCTGCTCTTCTTTGTGGCTGCGGCGAAGCTGCTCGTCGCCAGAACCGAACGCGATCGTTTCTGGGTGGCGGTGATCTCCTTCGCCGCGCTGCTGGCTGAGGCGCTGGATTCCACCGGCCCCGGCTTCTTCCTGGGACTGGCGTGCTTCGTGCCGTGTGCAGTGGCCGCGCTCGCGGCCGCCGAGGTACTCCGCGCGCTCGAGGGCGCCGCGCCTCAATCGCCTCCGCGGCGTTTGGCGCCGCGGTTGGCGGTGCTCGCCGGTTCCGCCGCCGCGGGCATACTACTGCTGGCGGCTGGCCTGTTCTTCCTGCTGCCGCGCACCTCCGATGCTACTCAACGTTGGCAGGCTTCCCGCCGCCCGCACCTGGAGGGATTTTCCACTCGCCTCACGCTTCGCGAAATCGGCGAGTTGAAAGCCAGCTCCCGGACTGTCATGCACATCACCATTTTCAGTCCGCAGCCGGTGGCTGGACTGAAATGGCGGGGGGGCCTCTTGACGGTCTTCGACGGCAGGCAGTGGACCAACCCCGAGCCAGTGACACCGTTGTCGCCCACCGCGGGCCATTTCGCGCTGGTTCCATCGGCCGAACGCCTGGCGGGGCCGCACATCTCCTATGACGTGGAGCTCGAACCAGCCGATTCCGACGCCCTATTCTTCGCCGGGGTACCGGAAAGCCTGGATCTGCGCGATGGAACCGTCCTGCGGGGTTCCAGCGGACTGCTCCGCCTGGAGCGCCGGCCGCCGGGTGCGTTTCGCTATTCGGCGTACAGCCGCGTGGACGAGCCGCCCGAGCCATCGCGTGCGGTATATTCCTTGCCATCGCTGGACTCCGGCGACACCGCGCGCGATCTCCAACTGCCTGCCTCGCTCGACCCGCGCATCGGCCGGCTGGCGCGCGTTTGGGTGTCAGGCGGCGCCTCCGATCTGGACCGAGCCCGCGCCATCGAAACCCGCCTACGGACCGCCTTTGGTTACACGCTTGAGCTGCCCGCCGCCACCGCGGACCCGCTGGCAAACTTCCTGTTCGTCCGCCGCCGCGGCCACTGCGAGTACTTCGCTTCGGCGATGACGGTGATGCTCCGGACCCTCGGTGTCCCGGCGCGCATGGCCACCGGTTTCCAGAGCGGAGTCTACAACCGATTGACCGGCCAGTGGCTCATCCGCGCTTCAGACGCCCACGCCTGGGTGGAAGCCTGGCTCCCTAGCCGCGGGTGGACGACATTCGACCCTACCCCGGCGGACCCGGGCCGCGCCACGCCGCCCATTTTCGCCAGCCTCACCCTGTATCTCGATGCCGCGCGCAGTGTCTGGAGCCGGTGGGTGGTCGACTTCGATCCCAGCCGCCAGGGCGCGCTCGCCGACCGGCTTGACGAAGCCGCGCGTCTCGCCGGTATCCGCTGGTTCGATTCCCTATGGGGCACCGGCAACACTTGGGAACAGCGCGCCGCGGGCTGGCTGCGCCGTTTCGGTCCACCGGCTGCGGCGGCGATTCTGCTGGCCGCAGGCCTCTGGATCTTCGGCCCTCGATCCATTCGCGCCCTGCGCTTCCACCTGCGCATCCAGCGCGCTCGCCGCAGCCCCACCACGGCTGCCGATGCGACGCTCCTTTACCGGCGTATGCTGGCCATCCTGGAAGGCCGCGGCTACCACAAGCCGCCGTGGTTCACACCGGCCGAGTTTGCCGCTTCAATACCCCCGGGCCCGCTGGCGGCAGCGGCCAGGGAATTCACGGCCACGTACAACGCCCTTCGTTTCGGGCACCGCGCCCCCGACCGTCCCAGGATTTCGAGCCTGCTGGAAGAAATAGGCCGGCTGTAAGCGCGCCCCGTCCACCGCGCTCCCAGAGCCGCAAAAAGCACACGACTTTTCATGCGCCGCCGGGTTCATGGAGGAGGGTGCGGGCCACACCCCGATACTCGACGGCCGGGCTTGACGTATAATCCACTGCGGGGGGAACCACACGCATGAAGCGACGCGTAGCTTCGCTGTTTGCACTGTCCTGTCTGTTGGCCGCGCCGATCCTGGCGCAAACCACCATCGGCGGAGGGAGTTGTAATTCCGCGGACTTGAATGGGGCCTACGCTTTCACCATTACTGGGCGGCAGGTCTCGACAGCGGAGACCTCGGCCATCGCCAGGAGTCACATCACGACCGCCGGAACTTTAACGAACGTTTTCCAGGCGAACGGTTCTGCAACCTTTAACGGGCTCAGCACGGTCACGATCACCCTGTCTGCGGGCACCAATCAGACCGTTTCGTCGCCGCTCACGTGGTCGGGCACTTATAGCGTCCAATCCAATTGCGCCGGCGTCATCAACATCACCACGGGAGGCAGCGCCACCTTGAATCTGGCGATCTTCCAGGCGACTCAGAACCCCGCCACCTTCAACTTCCTGGTGAGCGGCAGCGATGCGACTTACTCCTACTCCGGCAATGGCAACACCCAGCCCGTCCTTTGTTCAGCAGGCACCTTCTCCGGCGTATACACCTTCAGCGCCACCGGGTTTGCTCTTACTGCCGGCGCCGTGAGCGGCGCTGAGAATGGCACCGGGCTGCTGCAGTTCGACGGGGTAAGCCAGGTGATCGCGAACATTTCCATGGCGACGCTTGGCGCGGCGCCCAGCGCGCTGACTCTCACGGGATCTTATTCGATTTCGTCCAGCTGCATGGGGTCAGCCACGCTCACCGATGCAAGCGCCAACTCTTACACGATGAGCTTCAGCATCTACAACGCTACGGTGGCCAATGCCGCCTCTTATGTAGGGTTCGCGCAGAGCTCGAAATTCCTGGTAGGCGGCAATGTGCATGCTACATACGGCCAGCCGGTGCCGACTGCGGTGGTTCAGAGGCCGGACGCCACGCCGGCGCTGGCGGCGAAAGCCATTTCCGCCAACCGGGGAGGACGGGCATGACATCCGCACGCACAGCCTGCTTGTTTGTGTTTGCCTGCCTTCTGGCGGCTCCCGCGATCGCGCAAAACCAGATCGGCGGCGGGCCCTGCAGTGCTGCGACCCTGAAAGGAGCGTATGCGCTGAGCCTCAGCGGCCGCGGGATCTCGGCTTCCGGCGGCTTCGCCGGTTCCATCCAGGCGGTCGGCACGGCCACCTTCGACGGCGTCAGCGAAGTCACTTTCACCGGAATCGTGAATACAAACCAGGTTACCGGCACCCCGTTCAGTTATGCTGGATCCTACACCCTGGCGTCCAATTGCTATGGCCCGATTAACTTCGTTTCTGGCGACAGCACAGCGACGTATAGTCTGGTAGTTTGGGCTGGAGGCAGTGCCTTCGAGGCTACCGGCTCGGACGCCACTTACGTCTATTCCGCCAGCGGCAACAACACTTACCCGTCCGCCTGCGCCCCGGCTACGCTGTCGGGCGCCTACTCATTCACTGCCAGCGGTTTCACGTTGTCCGGAGGAGCGCAAAGCGGCTCCGGCGAGGAGGCCGGCGTGCTCCAGTTCGACGGCCAGGGCAACGTCACCGCCAGCTATATCGACTCTGCCGGCGGAACAGCGCAGACTCCGATCACCGCTACAGGGACTTACACGGTCACATCGGCCTGCCTGGCCTCCGCCACGCTGCTCGATAGTACCGGCAAGACAAACACGCTGAACTTCGTCCTCACCGGCACCTATGGAGGCTCCGCCGATGTGACTTTCGCCAACCCGGACTTCGTCCGCGTAGGCGGCGCCCATTCGGAGTTTCTGAATCCGACGCAATCGATCGGAAATGTCTCCAGTTATGCGGTGAATTCGACGCCGCCCGGCAGCGTGTTTGTGCTGTTCGGCACGGATCTTGCCGCCAAGGAGGAGCAGGCGGTCCTCGTGCCCCTGCTGACCACGTTGCTCACCACCACGGTGAAAGTGAACGGAAAGCCTGTGCCGTTGTACTACGTGTCCCCCGGCCAGATTGACGCGCAAATGCCCTGGGAAATCCCGGGTGGCACCGTGGCTTCGGTGGTGGTCGAGAACGGGCTCTCGATCAGCAACGCCGCGGCGGTCTATGTCCCCGCTACCGGCACGCCGGGAATCGACGTTTACAACACCGATCGCGCCGTTGTGACCGACCCCAATTACAACGTCGTCGGGTCCGCAGGCACGCCGGTCAATGTCGGGGATCCGGTGGTGGCGTGGTTCACGGGCGGCGGACCGGTCCAGGCCGCTGGTACCCTGGTTACGGGCGCGCCGGCCCCGAACGGACTCTCACCAGTCACCGGGAACTATGTAGTGACCGTCGGAGGCGTCCCGGCTCATGTCGATTACATCGGCCTGACACCCGGGTCGATCGGGCTCTATCAAGTGAACTTTGAGATCCCGCAACTCGACAAGGGCACTTACCCCCTGCAGATCAGTATCGCAGGCCAACTGTCGAACAAGCCCGTCATATCTGTAGGAAACTAGGGCGGCACCAACCGCTTCCTGCCGGCCGCAACTCCGATCGGAGCCGCGACCGTCAGGGAGCGGTCTTGGGTTCTCACTACGACGCTCCGAGCGCGTCCCGCTACTCCTCGCCGCTTGCCGCGGCGCCTGTATTCATCGACCGGTTGTCCCGGCAGATGCCTCGTTTGGATGAGCGGATAAACGCCACCAGGTGGAGCGCTTCCGGCGTTGCCAGGGCTTCGATCTGTTCGAGTGCGTCCTTGCGCGGCAACCCGGAGCGGTACAGCAGCCGGTAGGCCTGTTTCAACGCCGCAACCGTCTCGCGCGAAGCGCCGGCGCGGCGCAGCCCCACCAGATTCAGCCCGTGAGCCGCGCAGTCAAACTCCGACACCAGGAAGTAGGGCGGAACGTCCTGCGCCACCCGCGTATTGGCCGCCACCATGCACAACCGTCCCACCTTGGAGAACTGATGAACGCCGACGCCGGCGGACAGGAACGCGTTGTCTTCGATCTCGGCGTAGCCGCCCAGACTGGTGCTGGGTCCAATGGTGATGTGGCTGCCCAGCTGGCAGTCGTGTGCAATGTGTACGCAGCTCATCACATAGTTATCGTCGCCCAACACGGTCACCGCGCCCGGCTTCGTGCCGCGCGAGATGTTGACGTACTCGCGCAGGATGTTGTCGCTGCCCACCCGCAGATAGGAGGCATCCTCCTCGCGGAACCTCTTGTCCATCGGGTCAGTACCGAGTTGGGCGCCGGAATAAAGATGATTGCCCGCGCCGAGCGTGGTGTAGCGCTTCACGATCACAAACGGATCCAGCCGATTATGCGGCCCGATCTCTACTTCGTCTTCGACGATGCAGTGCGCGCCGATCATGGCGGTGGGATGAATGCGCGCTCCCGGATGAATGCTGGCGGTAGTGGCAATGTTGGGTCCGGATGGGATCGGTTCCATGTTTTCGGAGCGCGCGGGCGATAGCGCGCGTCAAGCTGATTCTAACCCAAATCGCACTTCCGCCCGGCTATGCAAGAGATTGGCAGGCCACGCTTTAGCCTGCCCGTGCCTTCATTCCCCGGCGACCACTCGGCGCTTCTTAGGAACGACGCGCGTGTGGCAATCGACGCACTGGAACGAGTGGATGTTGTGGCGGCTGGCGCGGGAGCGGAAAGTGGTATCCATCTTCTCTACATCCAGGCCGCAGTTGGACATTTTGGGGTGGCAGTTGGCACAGGAAGCGCGCGTCTGCTCGCCGTGGCCCTGATGGCAGGCCAGGCAACTGATGCCCTCGTGGATGCCGACAGGCGTCCGGTCATCGCCATCGCCCGCCTGCATGGCTGCGCTGGCGGCGTGGCATTGGTAGCAGAGCGCCTGGCGAATGTCCGGACTCATCTTCACCAGCCGCTCGCCCTCGCGCATCCCGGGCAGCGGCAGCGAGGCCAGCGCAATGTGGCCCTGCGCCCGGCGATCGAACAAAGCCAGCGACGGCGACGAGAGCGGCTGCAAGCTGCCGGCCGCATCCGGCCGCCGCACGCGCGGTCCTTCCGGCTGTCCGGGCCGGTGCATCTGGTGGCAGGCCAGGCACGGAATGGCCGCACGGTCCGCCCATCGCGCATCCACCAGCCGCCACGGCCCTTTCGTATCGACCGGTGTCACCATGTCGCGCAGCGCTCCCTGAAAATGCATCCCGTGACAGCGGAAGCAGTCCTCCATCAGGACGCGTTTGTGGTTGTGCTCCGTGTCGGTGAACACTTGCGCGTAGGTCATGGCGTGCGGGCCGGCACTCCAGGTGGCGAATTCCTCCTGGTGGCAGTTGCGGCACCGCTCCACCACGCCCTCCACATCCGACCACTGGTGGAAGCGGATGTGCTCCGAAAACTGGCCGCGCGCATGCTGATCCAGCCGCCGCGCGTTGCCGGTCTGCAGCACGCCGCCATGGCAGTCGGAGCACGCCACGTTGCGATGCGCCGACCCCAGCCACGCCGAGCTCGAGTCCCCCATTTCGTGGCACGTTCCGCAATACCCCGCGTTTTGCGGCTTGGGGCGCACATTCGGATAGACAATCGCCGCCGCAATCGCGATCACTCCCAGCCCGGCGAGCCAGAACTTCATGCCCGCCGCTCCTTGACGATGGCCGCCGCCACGCGATACGCATTGGCCAGGATGGTCAGCGCCGGATTGAACCCGCCGTTGGTGACGTGAACGCTGGCATCGGCCAGGTAGATGTTGTCGGCTCCGTGGATCCGGCAGCTGCGATCCACCACGCTGGTTTTCGGATCGTTGCCCATGCGGCAGGTCCCCGCCTGGTGCTGGCCGCCGCTCAAATCGAGCCCGGGAACGCTGGTCCAGGTGCGAATCGCGCCGGCCTCCTGGAGCCACTCGGCCGCTTTCACCACCACGGACCGTGCCACCTCCACGCTGTGCGGATGGCGTCCGCCGGAAAGCCGCGCCACCGGGATGCCCCAGAAATCCTTCACCCGCGGATCCAGCTGCGCGCGCGCGTCAAACACGGGCATCTCCTGCACCGGGCCCATAACGGCAATCGAACGGCGGTAGAACTGCCGCATATAGTCTTTGTGCGCGCGGCCCCACCTCGGCGTATCCTTCGGCGTCATTCCCGTGAACTGGATCGGCAGCCGGATGAACTCGTTCGCCAGCATGGCGCCGCCCCGCAAGCCCGGATTGCCGTGATTGAAATCGCAGATGGCGACGCTGGCGCCCGGGCCCACGTCGTCGTAGGTGTCGAAATCGAACAGCCCTACGGCGCGCGGGTAGGCGTGCCCCTGCAAATTGCGCCCTACCCAGTCGTAGCGGTTTCCCAGGCCGTTGGGATGCAGCCGGCTCCTGGAATTCAGCAGCAGCCGCGCGGTTTCGATGGCACCCGCGCTCACCACCACCAGGCGGGCCGGCTGCGTTTGCAGACGGTTGCCGGCATCGAAATAAGTGACGGCGACAGCGTGCCCGCGCGCATCCAGCACAATCTCGCGCGCCATCGCGTCGGTGCGCAGCTCGCACAGGCCGGTCGCCAGAGCGGTGGGAATCACGGTGTTCTGGGTGCCGTTTTTGGCGTTGACCTCGCAGGCGAACCCCACGCACCAGCGGCACCGCATGCAGGGCCCCCGCCCGTTGTACGGCACGCTGTTGCGCAGCATCGGAATGTCGAAGGGATGCCAGCCCTTGCGCAACGCAGCCGGCTTCAGAATCTGGTATTCGCGATTCGGCGGCAGTGGCGGCATCGGCAGGCTACGCCGGCGCGGGGCCTTGAACGGATCGGGCGCCACGTCGCCGGAGACGCCCATCTCCCATTCGGCTTTTTCGTAGAACGGCTCCAGGTCGTCGTAGCTGATCGGCCAGTCGTCCAGCGTACTCCCCACCGGGCATCCGTAGAGGGACTTCATGCGAAAGTCCTGCGCCATGTACCGCCAGGCCATCGCCCCGTAGCTCACCGTCCCGCTGCCCACGCAGGCAGCGTTGTTGGAGTAAGCGCCTTCGCTCGGCAGCACCACCAGCTCGCGGCCTGCGCGATCCACGGCGACCCGCGGATTGCGTGCGTCATCCGGGCCGAACGGCGCTCCCAATGCGCTGGTGCGCTGGTTCCGCAAATCGTCTTTGGCGTCGTCCCACGCGGTCACCCAGCGGCCCCGCTCCAACAGCACCACGCGCATGCCGGAGCATGCCAGCTCTTTGGCAATTACGCCGCCGCCGGCGCCCGCGCCCACCACCACCGCGTCCACCGGAGCCAGCGCCACGTTATGAATCCTTCCTCTGGCGCAAATCGTATTGGATGCGCCCGCGCACCGGCGAGGCCGGCACGCGCAGCATCCGCCAGCTGGCGTAATCGCGGTTGCCGCCGTGCCGCGGGCTGCCATAGAAGCCCTGCATGGTATGGGCCAGGACCATCTCGAAGAATCGCCGCGCGTCGGTTTCCAGGCGCTGCACCACCTGCAGCCGCCTCTCAGCCGCCAGGTCATACATCGGCTTGCCGAACATCTTGCGGCTCAGACCGGCGGCCTGGGCCAACCCTTCGCGGTAGGCTTGCCGGTAACGGTGATATGGCCCGGCCAGCTGGCGGTCGATGAACACGACGGCTCCCGTCGACGACGCGCCAGGGTCCTGGTCAGCCGGGATCAACTGGTCGCAGATCGCGTCCAGCGTGCGTGCCTCATCGCCCGTTAGGGCCAGCCGCTCACCGGTATCCTGGCGGCATCCCACCGTGCCGAGAGCGGCGCCGGCGAGAAACGAACGTCGGGACGGTTTCCGCATGAAACGGGTCTGTGTCCGACCAACCGGATAGTATCACGCCTCATCCGGCGCAACATCCGCTTCCGTTTTCGATCAGACCGCGCGTTGCAGCGCGGCTGCGGAAGACGCTACACTGAAACCAATTCCACCGGAATTCCCCGGTCGTCTAATGGTAGGACAGCGGCCTTTGGAGCCGTGAATCGTGGTTCGAATCCATGCCGGGGAGCCAAAGCCTTTATAATAAATAGATTACGGACACTGGAAAGGGCTTTAGACAGACGCCGGTATAAGCTTTAGACAGACGCCGGTATAAGAACGGTGGAAAAGTGGGCTATTTTCGTGCCC
>CAZZHN010000028.1:0-31723 GCA_964654065.1 uncultured Solibacteraceae bacterium | reverse complement strand
TTTCCGATCCCGCGAGCATTGACAGACGACAAAGGACGATCGTCCGTCCTACTTTGCGTACCAGTCGCGCAGCCGTACCTCGATGCCGGAACTGGCCAGCGGCTTCACGAATGCGGTCAGGTCGGTGCTGCGATAGTGATAGGGATAGACGATCGCCGGATGGAAAGCTAGCACCGCCTCCGCGGCTTCCTCAGGTGTCATCGTGTAAGGCAGGTTCATGCAAACGAAGGCCACGTCGATATTCTTCAGCGCCCGCATTTCGGGAATCCCCTCCGTGTCGGCGCTGAAATAGAACCGTTTGCCGCCGTAAGTGACCAGGTAGCCGTTGTCGCGGCCTTTCGGATGATACAGTTCCCCTGCCGAAGGGCCCCGCTTCAGGTTGTATGCCGGCACGGCTTCAACCAGGAATGGCCCGAGCGTTTTCGATTCCCCGTTCGAGATCACGGTGCAGCCGGTCACGCTGGCCGCAACGGTCTTGGGCGCCAGGATCACCGTGCCCGGCTTGCGGAGCTTGTCCACGATGGCCGGCGCCATGTGGTCGCCGTGAATGTGCGAGATGAGAATGTAGTCGGCCGCGGGCAGGCCGTCGTAGGAGCCCATCGCAGGGTCGACATAGAGCACCTTCCCGCCCGCCTGAATCATCAGGCTGGCGTGCTGAATCGGGGTGAGCCGGAGCGCTCCGGCGGAAGTAGCGAATTCTTCTGGGGCAGCGGCGAAGGCCGCGCCCGCCGTCAGCGACAGGATCAATGCCAGACGTTGCATAGGAGTTGATTGTAGCCGAATCCGCGTCCGGCGGAAAACGGGCGCGCCCGGAGACTCTCAGGGTTGGCGGGCGAAGGTGGCTGCCCCGCATCACTATCAAACGGTCCGCGGGGAACGCGGGGCAGGCGCTTCCGACTGCCAACCAAGCTTGCCAACCGGCTCGTCACATCTTCCTGTCTTACCCTGTCAATTGCCGCACGGGATGGTGCCGCCCGGACACTTGTAGTCGATTGTCAAACACACCGGGTAAGAAGGCAACCGCTGGCTCGGATCGGCGGGACATGAGAAGCCAAACGTAACGGGTTGACCGGCCGGTGTCCCTATGGCAGGGTTGCCGGCCGGTGTAACGGTTAGGAACGCGCTCTGCAAGTGCGAGTTGGGGCCGCTGGAGTGGTGCAGATCCCAGCCGGATGGGGTAGAGTCGAGCACCAGGTTTTGGTTGTCCTCAGCGCCAATGAGGATGTTTGCCGAAGCCGCGGCGTCGCCGGCGTTCCAGCCTATTTGCACCGCGGCGTCCTTCGGGTTGCACGGTGGACCTTGGTTTTCGCAAACCCATAGCGTCCAACTCGCAGCCTTACTGACATCGATGGGATGGGGGCATGTTATGATGCCGCCCTTCACGGTACATCCGGATCCTATGGAAACGGGCCGGTAATTTGCCTGTTCCAGGATGGCGCTCGTGCTGCCCGCATAAGTGAGGAGCATTCCCCCAGCGTGTTTGACATGCGTCGAACCGTCGCTCACGATGATCGGCGAGCTGCCGCCCGGATGTGACCCGTTGATCCAGATGATCACCCCGTAGATGGCCGCTGCGGCTATGAGGGTGATGATGGTCGCCAAAATAGCTCTCTTTCTCACGTGTTTTTCTCCTCTTACTGTCTAGCGGATGTTGCCGGCGAAAGCGGCCGTGAAAGGTCCTGGATGTCGGGGCGCTTCCGGTATTGCAGGAACGCGTCGTGGCCCCACAGGGTATCCAGTTGGCCGAGCGCTTCGTTGGCAGCGGCGGCATACTGGCGATCGGAGCGCGCCATCAGCGCGAACGTGCGCCACCGGCTCTCGGGGTGAGCGGCCAGGTCCGGCTGCAGGTCGTGGAACACGTTGCGTGCGCGGCCGGAATCACCGGCAGCGATCCAAGCTTCGAGAAGCGCCAGGTTGCTTTCGAGCGATTCACCGGAGTCGTCGAGCTTCCGGGCTGCGGCCGCGGCCTCTTCGCACTTCCGCAATCCAGCTCGGCGATCGGTGGAACGCAGCAGGGCCAGCCCAAGTATCCGTGTTAAGTCGGCGGCTACGCTTGGGTCCAGGTCGCGGCCGGCCAGAGTAACCTTGGCCGCATCGATCGCTTCCCGGAACTGGTTGCGGCTCAGCGCCATCTCAGCCCGGTAGCATACCAGGGAAGAACGTAGCAGCAGATTATTTGCGGCCGCGGCATCCGCCCTGGCGAATTCCGCGAGCGCCTCCGCATAGCGGCCGAGCCTGGCCAGGGTAATCGCGCAGTCTCGCGCCGCGTAGCCGGTCAATCGCGCACCACCGTTCGCCGCCAGAGATGCCTGGTAATGTTCCAGGGCCCTGGGATAGTTCTCGGTAAAGAAATAGACATCGCCCAGGCTCTCCTGGGCCTGCGCGATATTGGCCTGATCTCCGGCCTTGATGGACTGATCGAGAAGGTGCTGGAACGAGTCGAGGGCCGCGGCGTAATGACCCCTGTATTGCTCGCCGCGGCCGATTAACAGGAGGCTCTGAAAGGTCTCTTGAACCCAGTGATTGGGCTGGAAGTAGGCCAGCGCCAGTTGTGCTTCGCGGATCTGGTCCTCGGTGCGGCTGAGGACATCATCGAGGCTCGCCAGGTTGAGCTGGCTCTGCGCGGCGAGACGCGGGGAGCCGCTGCGGACAGCGAGCGTGAGCGCGTCTTGAAAGTGCTGTTCCGCGCCCGGCAAGTCTCCCTTCGCACGATAGGCGCTACCCAGGTCGATCAGGCCGCGGATGGTCAGCGATTCCATCTGGTTGGCCTGCGCGGTGGCGAGCGCTTCGCGGGCAAGGGTCTGCGCGAGATCGTTGTCACCGGCGGCGTAAGAAGCGTTGGCGAGAGTCAGCCTGGCGCTGATCTCCTGCTGCTGGTTGCCGGTCTGGCGAGCGTATTCCATCGCTTTGCGGAGCAGCGCCGCCGCCTCGCTGTACCGGTGCGCGCGGTTGGCGACGACGCCGCGCTGCAGGGTCAACTCGGTCAACCCCTCCAGGTTGCTGCTTTGCTGGTAGCGCAGATCGGCGGCCGCGAACGCAGCCTCCGACTCCGGCAGTTTCTTCCTGCGGCTGTAGAGCACGCCGAGGCGGAGCCATGCCGCCGGGCTGTGCGACGGGCCTTCGGCCGCGCGGCGGTACGCATCGATCGCGTTGTCTGGCTCGCCGGCAGCTTCGTAGGCGCGGCCGAGGTCTACATTCACCCCGGCGGAATCGCGGCCGGCCCGCCGGAGCATTTCCTCGTATTTGGCGACGGCGGCGGCAGACTCGTGAGTGATAGTCAGATCCACCGCCTCGATCTGCAGTTGGTCGAGCTTCGGTAGCGACGAGTTGTCCCGGCGGCGGATGGGGAGAAACTCGAGAAGCGCCTTCTCCGGCAGGTCTAATTCGTACCACGATTCCGCGAGGCGCGCCCGGGCGGGGCTGAAGTCGGGCGCGAGTTGCACGGCCTGCTCCAGGGCTTTGGTTGCCGCGAAATAGGCGCCAGCCTCGATGTCGTCAACGCCCTGCTGATAGACGCGGGCCGCTTCTGGCGCCGGCTGGACGCGGAGTCTCGACCAGCTCCGCCAACCTGTCCAACCCGCCGCCAGAGCCGCCACTGCGCACGCCGCAACCAGCACCCGGCGCCGCGTCATCGAGGGCGATGCCGCTGCCGCCGTCACCTTCTCTCCGCGCAGCGCGAGCGGGAACTCGCGAACCTCGGAGAAGCGTCTGCCGGGGTCGGGGTCGAGGGCACGCAGGATCGCACCCTCCCATTTGGAGTCCAGATCCGGCGCCAGCTTTCGCGGTGAAGGCACCGGCTTGCGCGCCCGCAGGAATGCGGCCGCCAGCGCGGCCTCACCGGTGAAGGGCAATTCCCCCGTCACCATCTGGTAGGCAACCATACCCAGCGCATAGATGTCGGAGCGGAACGTCGCCACTGAGCCGGTCAGCAACTCCGGCGCCATGTAATCCAGCGTGCCGGCGACATTATTGCTCAGGGTTGCGGTGGATTGGCTATCGGTGCGGTTGGCGCGGGCCAGGCCAAAATCCGTCACCACGACACGCACCCCTCGGGAAGACGGAACCAGCATCACGTTCGACGGTTTGAAATCGCGGTGAATGACGCCGGCGCGGTGCGCGGCCTCGAGGGCTTCGGCCATTTGTTCGAGAAGCGGAAGCGCCTCCGCGGAGCTCACGCGCCCCTGACGGCGAATGCGAGAAGAGAGCGTCTCGCCCTGGAGGAACTCCATCGTCAGGAACAGGATGGTGTCCTGGCTGGCGCCGTCTGCCTGGTGCCACTCCAGGTCGAAGACCTTGCACACGTTGGGATGGGCGATCTTGCGCGCCAGCCGGATCTCCTGCTTGAAATTGGCGATCATGGCTTCGTCGGAAGCGATGGCAGGCAGCAGGGTTTTCAGGGCCACGCGATCGGGCAGCAGCGGATGTTCGGCTTCGTAGACTTCCCCCATGCCGCCGCGGCTGAGATAGCGTACGATGCGGTACCGCCCGGCGACCACCTGCCCAGCCGAAAAGACCGGCGGGGGCGCGGTCGACCCCAACGCTACCTCCCAGGGCGGATGGTCCAACGCGCCGCCCGGTTGCCCTTCTTCGAGCATGCGGCGGACCTCCGCAAGAAGTTCGTCGTCTGCGGCGCAGGCCTCGCGAAGGTAAGCGTCTGCGTCGGATGGACTAAGCTCAATGACGGCGTCGAAGAGTGCCCGGGCCTGCGGCCAGCGTTCGGGAGTCACACGGCACATCTCCGGAACTCGGACTGTAACCAGGCGCGAGCGGACTTCCAGTCGCGCGCGGTGCGTACGGAGATCCCGATTGCTTCGGCAGATTCCTCATCGGTCAGGCCTCCGATATGCATCCGTTCGACCAGACGGCCCTGGCGTGGATCCATTTGCAACAGGCGAGTGAGAGCCTCGTCCCGGGCGAGCATCCGTTCGGCTGGAAGACGCGGGGCAGCGCACTGGATGCCTTGGGTAGCCTCCGCTGGGCGGAGCTGCCTGGTGATTTGAGCCGCGGACGACAGCACAAGCTCTCCTGGTTTGAGGAGATTGTACCCTAATCAAGGTGCGGTTGGTCACCAAACCAATCGGAAGACGGAGCAGCGCGTTGGTCACGCCCACCTCGGTCTGATAGGCACCGCCAGCCTCGCGGCGAGCCCAGGCTCAGCGGCTTACTCCCAACGCAGTGCGTCGATCGGGTCGACCTTGGTGGCGCGGCGTGCAGGGACGTAGCTCGCCACAGCGGCGGCGGCGAGCAGCGCGAGAATCGTCCCGCCGAGCGTCAGCGGGTCGAAAGCGCTCACCCCCCACAACTGTGTCTTGAGCCATGCGGCGAGCAGCACGGCCGCCGCCAGGCCCACTCCCGCCCCAATTGCCGCCAGGCGCACTCCGTGGCGGATCACCATGCCGAGCACCTGTTCGCGGCGGGCGCCCAGCGCCATGCGAATGCCGATCTCCTGCGTCCGCTGCGCCACCGAGTAGCTGACCACGCCATACAAACCCAGCCCGGCGAGCAGCAGCGCGGCGACCGCGAACGACGCCAGCATGCGGACCACGAACAGGCGTGGAGCAAGCGAGGCGGCCACCAGGTCGTCCAGCGTCTTGATATCGAACACCGGCTGGGCGGGGTCGGTGGCGCGCACTGCCTCGCGAACCGCGCCGCCGAAAGCGGCCGGATTCCCGGCGGTTTGCAGCACGATCGATGCGATCGGCGCCGCGCGCTGCCACATCGAGTAGTAATAGACGCCCTTGCCGGTGTCGGTGGCCAGGTCCGATTGGTGCACGTGGCCCACAATGCCAACGATGGTCGCCCAATCGTTGCCCCTCACACCGCCGCGGAGATGATCGCCGAGCGCATTCCCACCTGGCCAATACTGGCGTGCCAGGTTCTCATCGATCACGGCGACCAGTTCCGTGCTGTCTGTATCAAAATCGGTGAACATCCGCCCCTGCTTGAGCGGGATCCTCAAGGCCGCGAAGTAGGCCGGCGAGACGAAGCGAATGTCACCATGGGGGCCAGGGTCTCCCGGGCCGGTGGGCTGGCTCTTGATCGAAAATGAGTTCGATGGCGAGCCGCCGGTGAACGGCAAAGGAAGTCCGAATGCCGCGTGGGTCACGCCGGGTGCGGCGGTCAGGCGATCGACGGTGGCGCGGAGGTAGGGAATGCGCTGCGGATCGCCGGGGTAACGGGAGGCCGGCAAGGAAATTTGCGCGGTGAGAACTCCGTGAGGATCAAAGCCGGGCCGCACCTCTTCGAGTCGCACCAGACTCCGCACGAAGAGACCGGCTCCGATGAGCAGCACCAGGGCCAGCGCGGTCTCCGCCACCACCAAAGCGGCGCGAGCGCGCTGCTTCGGCCGGCCGGCGGTGCCGGCGCGGCCACCGCTCTTGAGCGCAGCCTGCGGATCGATGCTGCCGAGCCGCCAGATCGGAGCCAGACTGAATAGCAAAGCCGATAGCACGCTGGCGCACACCGTAAACGCCAAAACGGGCAGATCCATGCGGGGCGCCAGGCCAGCAGAATACTGCTCGGGAGCCAGTAAGAGGAGGGCGCGAATGCCCCCAGCTGCCAGCGCCAGCCCGGCGAGCGTTCCCGCCCCGGCCAGCAGCACGCTCTCCGCCAGCACCTGCCGCGCGAGCACCCACCGTCCGGCGCCGAGCGCCACCCTGACGGCGATTTCACGTGCGCGCGCGGAAGTGCGCGCCAGCAGCAACCCGGCAATGTTGGAACACGCGATCAGCAGCACGAAACCGACCGCGCCCAGAAGAATGAGCAGCGGCTCCCTCGTGTCGCCGGCAACGAAATCGGTGAGCGGAAGGGCGAACATACCCCAGGCGGAATCCTTGGCAAAAGAGCCCAACTGGTCGCCGCTCGATCGCACACGATCCGCCAGAGTCTGAATGGTGGCGTTCGCGCGCGCCACGGTAATTCCCGGCCGCAGGCGCGCAAAGGCCACGTAGTTTTCATTGAAGCGGTTGCCGGGCGCGAAATCTGCCGCCGCCAGTCCCAGCGGGGACCATAGTTCCACCGCGAGCGGCCAGCGAAAATCGCGACCCATCACGCCGATTACCCGGTATGGCTTATCGTTGAAAGTGACCGCCCGGCCAAGAATGCCGGGGTCGCCGCCGAAGATGCGCTGCCACGCCGCATAGGCGAGCACCACTTCGGTATTTGCGTTGGGCTGGTCTTCCTCAGGCCGGAATACCCGCCCGAGAATCGGCCGCGCTCCGAAGACGTCAAACCATTCCGAAGTGACCAGCGCGCCCTGCAAGCGCTGCGGGCCGCTCGGTCCCAGGTAGTTGAAATCGGTTTGATTCAGCATTGCGCTGCGCTCAAAGACCGACCGGCTGTCACGGACGTCCGCAAAATCCGGAGCCGAGACCGGGATACTCTTCAGATCTAGCTTGTCGTACTTAGCGCGCAGCGCGACCATGCGGCCAGGTTGGGCAACACCGGCCGGATTGAGCAGAACCTGGTTGACTACGCTGAAAATGGCTGCGTTGGCCCCGATACCCAACGCCAGCGCTGCCACCGCCGTCAGCGTGAAGCCGGGAGTCTTGGCGAGCGAGCGAAACGACACACGGAGATCGTTCAACATGAGTATCCCCTCTAGTCTCAATACGGGGATCGATCGGAAAGGTTTGCAATAAAAAAGCGCTCCCTCCCGGCGGATAACCGGAAAGGAGCGCAAAAAGGTTCCTGACTCGAGTGTCGGGTTAAGCGCTGCAGAGCCGTGCAGCGCCGCGATCAGGCCGCCGAAATCGAGCTGAAAACCAGCCGGCGTGGGGTCCGGCTTCTTGGATCATCGGTTCTTTGTTTCTGGCTTTCAACCCTACCACCTTTTGTTAACCGTACCAGTACCAGACGCGAAGGGGGTAGGACTTCTGTTACCTCTGGTGAAGGCTCTTGTACTTACTAAAGTGCCGGCGGTAAATCCCTTTCGTTACAGGAACTTGATGCGGCGCAGGGCGAGCCAGACCATCTTCAGCAGAAGCCAGCCGTGGCTCCAGCGCTGGATATTCGTTTCGCCGTACGTGCGGGCACCGTAGCGCACCGGCATGTCGGCAATCTTGAGGTTGAAGCGGGCAGCGCCGAAGATCAGGTCGAAGTCGCCAAAGGGATCCAGATCGCCGAGCCAGGAGCGGTTTTGTGCGATGACCTCGTAGTCCCGGCGGCTGAGCACCTTGGTGCCGCAGAGAGTGTCCCGGATGCTCTGCCCCAGCAGCCAGCTGAACGCCGCGCTAAAGAACTTGTTGCCGAGAAAGTTGAAAAACCGCATGGCCTGGTCCTGCATGGGGTAAACCAGGCGGACGCCGTTGATGAAATCGCCGCGGCCGTCCAGCCAGGCGTCGTAAAAGCGCGGCAGATCCTCCGGCGCGACCGTCAGGTCGGCATCGAGAATCATCAGGAGATCGCCGGTAGCCTTCGCGAAGCCTAGCCGCACCGCGTCGCCCTTTCCTTTGCCGGTTTGCCGGAACAACCGGGCGGGGTAACCGGGCCGGTTGGCGATTTCGCGCTCCACCGACTGGTAGGTGCCATCTTTCGAGTGGCCTTCGACGACGATCAACTCGGTCCCGGACCCCATTTGGGGAAGGCGGTCGAAGATGCGCGGCACATTGCCCTCCTCGTTCCGCGCCGCCACGATCACGCTCACGCTTGCCCGCCGCCCGTGCGCCGCTTCCGGGCGCGGGCGAGCCGCCAGCACGTTGGTAATCGCCAGCCAGGAAAACGGCAACAAACGCACCAGGTAGCGGTTGGCGAACTGGCTCACCAGGGGTACGTGCACTGGGCACATCACCTCGCGGGAATGGCGGATCACCTCGAAGTGCGACAGATACAGGAGGTTGCTCACATCGCCTACGGTCAGCCAGTTTTGCGGCAGCAGGCGCTTCGCCAGTCCCAGAGACTCGCCGATCCGGCGCGGGCCTTCCCACAGGCTGCTGTAGAAGTTGAAAAAGATTCGCGTCGCCGGATGGCAATGGATCGCAATGCGCGCCAGCACCGCCTGCACGTCCCACACATCGTTGATCAGGTCCGAACAAACGATGGCATCGAATTTCTCGCCCAGATCGAAATCGTGCGCGTCGGCGGTTAGAAAGCGCAACTCCGGATGGCGTTCTCGCGCCAGCCGTATCATCTCTTCGGAGAAATCAATCCCGACGCCGTAGGACGGGCGCAGAGCCGCCAGCAGGTCGCCCGTGGCGCAGCCGATTTCGAGCACGCGCGCTCCCGGCGGGATGGCGAAGGCGAACCAGCGCGCGAGCTGGGCGCGATAGTAGCGGCGCAGCGGCTGCCAGCGCTGGATCTGGCCGGCGAATTCGTCCCAGAATTCGATCCGCTGCCGCGTATAGGCTGCCTGTTCAGGGTTGCTTTGGGTCACGGTTTCTTGGCAGGCGCGGGTGGCTTCCACTCCCAATACACGCTGCAGTCCTTATCGCTGTCTTCGAACTTCTTGGCGAACGCTTTGGTGATGCCGAGCTGATCCAGCGTGTCGGTATCGTCGCAACTGGCCGCGGCCGCGAACTTGCCGGCGGTGATTTGCCGGATCAGCTCCGCCTTGGGGAAAATGTGCAGCAGCTTCTCCATCTCGGGTTTCAAATTGAGTTTGTGCGAGTCGTCGTGCTCCATACCGGGGGGCGGCGTGCGGCGCGAGAGGAAGTAGACCGCCTCATCGGCGTACACCGGCGCGCCGCGAGGCACAACTTCATCCACCCTGCGCGCGATTACCGCCAGCCTGCCCCACCACGGAGCGCCGTCCCAATCGTCGTACAGGTCTCTGGACAGGGAGATGGCCATGATGCCGCCCACGAAAATCACCGGCCAGCGCGGGCGCACGGGCCGGGCGAGCTGCGCGACGATGTAGGACAGCCCCGCCACGCCGAGAGTCGCGAGAAACGGAACGGTCAGAAGATAGTAGCGTGCGAAGGTAGGATGAGCGGTCGAGATGTGCAGCGCCAGACACAGCGCCAGCCAGCCGCACAAATAAAACGGCGCGCGCGTGGCGCGGTCCCAAGCGCTGCGAAAGCGGACGAAGAACAGGCCCGCGACCACCAGGATGGCAAGCAGGATCGCCTGCGGGTCATTGCCCCACGCGGTCAGCACATCCGCGTCGTGCGCCGTGGCGCCGTCCCACGCCACCTGCCGGTACAGCAAATGGTACTCGATGATGTCGAACCGCACGGCGCGCGGCGCCCGCAGCACCAGCGGCAGAAACGGCAGCAGCGGAATCGCCGCGCCGACCAGGAAGCCCGCCAGCTTCCTCCAGCGCGCACCGGCGCGATTGTAGATCAGCAGCCACAGCAGCAGGATCGGCGCCGCCGCCGAGGAAAGCAGGGTGGCTCCGGCCGAGGCCACTGCACAGAACCCCGTGGCGGCAGCGGGAAACCAGCCGCGGCGCTCCGTCGACCAGATGGCACACCGGTAGGCCGCCACCAGCAGGAAGAGGCACAGCGCGTAGCCCTGGCCGATCGTCGAGTAGTCCACGAACTGGTGGTTCAGCCCGCCCAGCGCCACTACCGTCAAGGCACCGGCCACACGCCAGCCGGCAATCGGGAACCGTGCGTATACCGCGTGTGCCGCCAGCAGGACGCCGGCCGCAGCCATCATGCCGGCAACGGCGTGCGCGGTGCGCCAGGTGTCGCCGAATAAGTGCATCCATCCGGCGTTCCAATAAACATTCAGTGGCGCTTGTGGAAAAAAGAAGTCCAGGTAAGGCTTCTTCCCTCCCTCGATGAGCTGTGCCGCGAGCAGGTGGAAGCCTTCATCCCAGGCAAAGGCGAGCGTCTGGGCATAGACTGCCAGGCCGGCGGTTAAGACCAGTGCGGCCAGCGCAAACGGCGCCCAGGGCCGGCGCCACAGTTGCCCGCCCGGCTGCGCGATCGCGGGCAGTGCCGCATCTTGAGGAAGCTCCGGAAACTGCGGCACGCCCGCCACCGGATCGATGGTCTCCGCCATGGCCTTAGTCTTCGCTCCAGATCATGCGCGTGTGGTCGCGGTCGGCGGAATTGCGGTCATCCAGGTAGACGCTGCCGGCGCCGGCCCATTCCGCCGAGCCGGCAATGGGCCAGTCGGTAATCAGAAAATTGGTTGGATCGGAGTCGCCCGGGTCCACATCTTTGATCCAGATTCGCCCGAACGCCTGTCGAAACGTGGCCAGAACATTTCGCGCGAAATCCGATTCGGCCGTCCGGTCGAGAATCACGTTGGCCGCAGTCCGCGCAGACACCGCGCGCACATCCGCCAGAAACTCCCGGCTGAGCAGCTCCGCCGGAATGGCTTTCCCGGTGTAGGCGTCCAGCAGGGTGAAGCCGTACCGTGCGCGCTGGGAGCGGAATCGCCGCAGCGCGTAACGGGCCGAGAGCGGAAAGAAACGAACCTTGGACGGCAGCGGCCGCAGCAGGAACTGCCGTTCCGCGATCTCCCGAACTGCCGGATCGACATCCACCGCGTCCACGCGCTCTACCTCGGCGATGCGGGAGGCATCGCGGGGAAAAGTGAATCCCGCCGCGCCCACCGCCAGCACGTATGAGCAAGGCTCCGCTCCCAGCAGGCGGTCAGCCTCCAGTACGTAGCGGACCGAGGTCTCGCCGCTGTCGGCAAAGATGGCGGAAGCGCGGCCGCCGTTCAGATACATGGCGCGCTCGACGCGTCCGGTATCGGATGGCTCCTCGACAATGCGAATCGTCTGATGCGGGCTGTCGAAGCGAAATCGCTGGTTGGCGGGAATGGAGGTTCCGAGGCCCGCCCAGTTCACGGCGGCAAGCGAAACGGCGGCCGCAGCCAGGACGATCGCCGCGCGCGCCCGGCTGGCAGTCCAAAGTGCGGCAGCGGCAAACAGCAGCCCGCAGATCAGGTAGCCGGACACCCTCACACCGAAACTCGGAAACAGGAAGACGGGCGTCACGATGCCGCCGGCGACGGATCCGAGAGTGGAGTAGAACAGTACGCGGCCCGAGGCCCTGCCCGCCTTGCCCTCGTCGTTGGTGAGTTCGGCCAGCAGCGGTACGGACTGCGCCACCAGGTAAACCGGCGCCGCAAAGAGGAGGGTGGCAGCGGCTCCGATCGCCGGCGCCAGGCCCAAACCGGCATCTAAAAAGCGGTCCAGAAGACCGGCTTCGAACGGAAACGAAACGGCCGCGTACAGCAGGGCCGCCAGAAAGAGATTGACGGTAAGAGCGGCCCGGCAGCGCGGGCCGGTCCACCGCGAAGAAAGGCGCCCGCCGTGCCAATACCCGGCGCTCAGGGCAAGCAGAATCACGGCCAGGAGCACTCCGGTGAGCGTCATGCTGGAACCCACCACGGGTATCGCCAGACGGATGGCAATGACTTCGACGGCCAGGGTGGAGAAGCCTTCGGCAAAGGCGACCACCCAAGCCAGCAGCCGGAAAAGAGTGTCCTGCCTGGTCATTTCGCGCGCGCCTGCGGGCGGGAATTCAACACTTAACATGGCACAAGTGCGCCACAGTCACTTGCCATGCAATCATAGCGAACCGCGCGCGCTGGCCGCATTAAGATCCGTTCATCGGGCCGTGGCGCACGCACTCATGCGTGCCACGTCGGCACTCATGCCGCCACTGTGCCACACGACCCTCCAAGCGTCGAGAAAAGTCTCGACGCGGCACGCACGAGTGCGTGCACCACGAACGGCCACGATCGCGGTTACGGCTTCTTCACCGGCGCTTCGATGGCCGGCGCATTGGCATCGTGCACCAGCTTGTTGAATGCGGCCAGGTCTTTGTCGAGCAGACCATCGAGCGAAGCCAGCCGCGCATTCACTTGAGTGGCCAGGTCCTCGTAAACCAGGTAGCTTTGCGCGGTGGGGCGGTTGTCGGAGCTTTCCACTTCGCCCATCACGTAAGCCACCTTATTGTTGAGCTTGATGGGGTAATTGAGGGGATCTTCCGAGGCGCGGTTCTTGGTCTGATACAGATCCTCTTCGATCGCCGTTAACTTGTCGACCAGCGCCTTGGCGGCACCGGCCACGCGCTTGTCTTCGCGGCCGGTGTATTGGTTGAGCTGCGTACGGATGGCACGAATGCGGATCACCGCCTGATTGGTCTGCGACAGCTTATCGCGCAGTTGCAGCGCGAGCGACAATTGACCGGCATAATCCTCCGGCGTCGTCGCGAGGCGGGGGTCTTTCTTCACCGCGAACGTCTGCGTCTGGCTCTTGCCGTCCACGGTAAGCCGTGCCGTGTAAGTGCCCGGCGCCGCGCGCGGGCCGGTCACGTCACCCGCCCACATGATCAAACCGGGGAAAGTGGCGGCATCGGGATAGCGCAGGTTCCAGACGAAGTGGTTCATGCCGGCCTGGGCCGGGACGGGAGACGGCGGCCCGGCGCGGAACGGGTTCTCTTCCCCGCCCTCTTCTTCGCCCTCGGCGTTATGCGGGCGCTCCGGCGGTTTGCTGGTATAGGTGTTCACCAGCTTGCCTTCGGCATCCAGAATTTCGATTTTCACTTCGCCTGCCGGCTTCTGTTTCAGCCAGTAAGAGATCCTGGCGCCGGCCGGCGGGTTCTCACCCACAGCGGCGCCGCCGCGCCGGCCGCCAAATCCACCGCCGCCCACTCGATAGGTGTCTTTCGGCTGGAACAAGTGAACGTCCTCGATCGCCACGCTGTCGGTGAACTGGTAGAGCAGTGGCAGATCGTCCAGGACGTAGAAGGCGCGGCCCTGTGTGGCAACCACCAGGTCGTGTTCGCGCTTGTGAAACGCTACATCGCTGATGGGCACCACCGGCAGGTTCAATTGGAACGAGTGCCAGTTTTCGCCGTCGTCGTGCGAGAGAAACAGGCCGAACTCGGTCCCCGCCACCAGCAAGCCCTTGCGATTGGGGTCCACCTTGACGACGCGCGTGAAGTCGCGTTCGGGGATGCCGTTCACGATCTTGGTCCATGTCTTGCCGTAGTCGCTCGTCTTGTAGAGGTAGGGATGAAAGTCGTCGAGCTTGTATGCGGTCGCCGCCACGTAGCACGTGCCCGCATCGAACGGCGAAGGGTCGACCGAGTTGATCTGGATCCACTCCGGCATGCCCTTGGGCGTGACGTTCTCCCAGTGCTTGCCCGCATCGCGCGTGACCTGCACCAGGCCATCGTCGGTCCCCACCCAGATCAGGCCCTTCGTCAGCGGAGACTCGGCGAAGGTGAAAATCGTATCGAAGTACTCGACGCTGGTATTGTCCTGCGTGATCGGGCCGCCGGAGGACGCCTCCTTCGATTTATCGTTGCGCGTGAGGTCGGGGCTGATGACTTCCCAGTTTTGTCCCTCGTTGACCGTCTTCATGAGCATGTTGGATCCGATGTAGAGCGTCTTGGCATCGTGCGGAGAAAAGGCCAGCGGGTAGCTCCATTGGAAGCGGTACTTCAAGGCGTCGGCGCCGTAACCCATCGGGTTATCCGGCCACGCATTGATGTTGCGCATCTGCCCGGTATGATGATCCTGGCGCGTGAGATAGTTGCCGTACGAGCCGGCGTAGACGATCTCCGAATCCTTGGGATCGGGAGCGATCCAGCCGCTCTCGCCGCCGCCCACATCGTACCAGTCACGGTCGGTGATGCCGCCAAAACCCGTGGTGCGGCTGGCGATGCGCACCGTGCTGTTGTCCTGCTGCGCGCCGTAAACGTGGTAGGGGAAATCCTCGTCGAGCGCGACCCGGTAGAACTGGGCGGTCGGCTGGTTGTCCTCGGTGGACCAGCTGCGGCCGCCGTCATTCGATATGGTGGCGCCGCCATCGTTGGATTCGATCATGCGCAGCGGGTTAGCCGGATCAATCCATAGATCGTGGTTGTCGCCGTGCGGGGGCCGGATCGCCGTGTAAGTCTTGCCGCCGTCAATAGAGCGGTACATGCCGACATTGAGCGCGTAAATCGTGTCGGCGTCTTTGGAATCGGCGTAGATGTGCGAGTAGTACCAGGCGCGCTGGCGCAGAATGCTTTGCCCGTTCACCTTGGTCCAGGCCTTGCCGCCGTTGTCGGAACGGAAGACGCCGCCGTCGGCAGCCTCGACAATCGCCCAGACGCGGTCCGGATTCGCGGGAGAGACGGTGACGCCGATGCGTCCCAGCACTCCTTTGGGAAGACCGGGCGAGCGCGAAATATCGGTCCAGGTGTCGCCGCCGTCGGTGGATTTCCAGAGCCCGCTGCCGGGGCCGCCGGAATCCAGCCGCCACGGCTTCCGGCTTACCTGCCAGAAGGAAGCGTATAGCACGCGCGGGTCACTGGGATCCATTGCCAGGTCGACAGCGCCCGCCTCAGGGCCGCGCGTCAGTACCTGTTTCCAGGTCTTGCCGCCATCGGTCGTGCGATACACGCCGCGCTGGTCGTTAGGCCCGAACAGATGGCCCAGCGCCGCTACGTAGGCCACATCCGGATTCTTGGGGTGCACCCGCACTGCGCCGATGTGATAGGTGTCCTCGAGGCCGACGTTGTGCCATGTCTTGCCGCCATCGATCGATTTGTAGACACCGTCCCCGTTGGAGGCGTTGCCGCGGACGCAGGCTTCGCCCATGCCCACGTAGATCGTGTTAGGATCCGATTCCGCGACCGCAATCGCGCCCACCGAGCCCGTCTTCAATTGGCCATCGGTGATCGCAGTCCAGCTCGCGCCACTATTGGTGGTTTTCCAAACGCCGCCGCCAGTGGCGCCGAAGTAATAGACGCTCGGCTGGGAGGGTACGCCGGTCACCGCCACGACCCGGCCGCCGCGATACGGTCCGATCAGGCGGAATTGAAGGTCCTTCAGGAGGTCGGCCGGCTGGGCCAAAGCAGCTAGCGGCAGCAAGCAGAAGCAGACAGCGCGCAGAGATCGCATACGTTTGAGCATCGTATCAGAATCTGACGCGCCCGGCAGCCAGATTCACGGTCGCGACTTCGAGCCGCAAACGGAGCCGCGACCGTGAGCGAGCGGCTGCAGGCCGGTCTCTTGCCTGTTGTCAGACAGCTTGCAACGCCGCGATGAGGACATGCGCTGATCTACTGCGCTGCCGGCGGAGCCATCAGCGGTTCCTGCGCGCCGCGGTGGCAGGTGTAGCAGCTGACGTGTTCCTTGCCGTCGGGGAACTTGGGGTTGATGGAACGCACCAGCTCTATCATTTTGCGCGCGACCAGCTTGTTGTGCTTCTCGTCGCTGGCGAAGTCGCCTTGCACGTGGCAGAACGTGCATTCCACGCCCAGCGCCGTGCGAAAGGCGCGCATCGTGCCCATGATCTCTTCCGGCTTGAGGAGCTGAAGATTCTTGGGAACGTGGGGCGCTCCCTTGGCGCCGGCGGGTGGACCGGGCGGCGGAGCCTGCGGCTCCTGAGCCCAAAGCGGAAGCAGGATCAGCATGGGGAGTAGAAATCGCATTGAGACATCATACAACGGTATCGACGGGCGGAATCGGGAACCGGCGGCCCGGGCGCCGTGAGGCGTTGACCGGCACGCGGCGGGTTCGATACACTGCAAACCACCCTATGACATCTCTATTTGGGAGGGCAAAGATGCGAATCGGTTGTCTAGCCTGGATGGGCCTGGTGGCGCTGGCGGGAAACAATGCTGGATTTGCGCAGGGCCGTGGCCGGACCGCGCCGCCGGTTCTGGAGTTCCGCTTCATGGGGCCGGCGGTGGGCAACCGCATTTCGGCGACGGCGGGAGTGCCTGGCGAGCCGACCACCTATTACGCCGGGGCGGCATCCGGCGGCGTTTGGAAATCCACCGATAGCGGCCAGCACTGGGCGCCGGTCTTCGACAGCCAGCCGGTGCAGGCCATCGGCGCTTTAGCGGTCGCCAGCTCCGATCCGAAGACGGTTTGGGCCGGGACCGGCGAAGCCTGGGCCATCCGCGACAGCGACATGATCGGCAACGGCGTCTACAAGTCCTCCGACGCCGGCCAGAAGTGGGAGCACATGGGGCTGGACGAGACCGGCCGCATCGGCCGCATCGTGATCCACCCAACCGATGCCAACATCGTCTATGTCTGCGCCACCGGCCGGCTCACCGGGCCGCAGCACGAGCGCGGCGTGTTCAAGACCACCGATGGCGGCAAGACCTGGTCGCAGGTTCTGTTCGCCGACGAGAACACAGGCTGCTCCGGCCTGAGCATGGACGCGCACGATCCCAATACGCTGATCGCGGGCACATGGCAGGCGGTGATGCATACCTGGGGTATGTTCAGCGGCGGCCCCGGCAGCGGCATCTACGTCACGCACGACGGCGGCGCCACCTGGAAGAAGCTCGAAGGTCACGGGCTGCCGCATGCGCCCGTCGGCAAAGTGGACGTCGCCATCGCACCCGGCGATTCCAAGCGCGTTTATGCGCTGATACAGACCGCCGACCAGGGCTCGCTCTGGCGTTCCGACGACGGCGGTGAAAACTGGACCAATGGAAGCTGGCAGCGCGCGCTGGTTGGCCGAGCCGGTTACTACATCCGCCTGGCGGTGAACCCCGCTAAGGCGGACGAGGTGCTGGTGGCCAATTCCAGTTTCTGGATGTCGAGCGACGGGGGCAAGTCGTTCCGCAGTATGCCATGGGGCGGCGACAACCACGACATCTGGTATGACCCCAAGGATGGCAACCGCATCCTGTTGACGCATGACGGCGGCATGTACATCACCACCGACCACGGAAAAACTTCGACGCGCGTCACCCTGCCCATCGGCCAGCTCTATCACGTAGCCGTGGATGACGATGTGCCGTACCACGTATACAGCAACATGCAGGATGACGGCACCATGCGCGGCGGCGCCGGCGTGGTGGAGGCCGGGCCCAATGTGCCGGGCCTCGGCGCCTTCCGCTTCGGCGGCCAATGGGAACACGGGCTGGGTGGCTGCGAATCCGGTTTCACGCTGCCCGATCTCACCGACACCAACATCGTCTGGGCCACCTGCTACGGTAACGAGGTCACACGCTATGATTCGCGCACCAAGCTGGCGCGCTCGGTCAGCCCATGGCTGCACACCCTGGATTCCGCGCCCAACCAGAGCAAGTACCGCTGCCACTGGACGCCGCCGCTGGCCATCGATCCGTTCGATCACAACACCGTGTACTATGGCTGCCAGATGATCCTCCGCACCACCAACGGCGGCATGAGCTGGAGCGAGGTGAGCCCGGATCTTTCCACCAAGGACCCCAGCCGCATCGTTTCCTCGGGCGGCATTGTGGGCGACAACCTCGGGCAATTCTACGGCGAAGTGGTATTCGCCATCGCGCCATCGGAAATCGAAAAAGGCCTGGTGTGGGCCGGCACCAACGACGGCAAGGTCTGGTTCACGCGCGACGGCGCCAAAACCTGGAACGACGTCACCGCCAACATCACGGGCTTGCCCGCCTGGGGAGTGGTTTCCAAGATCGAGCCTTCCCATTTCGATCCCGCCGCGGCCTACGTTTGCGTCGACTTCCACATGATGGACAACCGCGACCCGTGGATCTACAAGACCACCGACTTCGGCAAGACGTGGACGAAAATCAGCGGCAACCTACCCACCGGAGGCCCGCTCACCTACGCGCGCGTGGTTGCAGAAAACCCGAACCGGAAAGGCATGCTCTTCGCCGGCACCGGCAACGCGCTTTACTATTCGATGGATGAGGGCCAGAACTGGAAACCGCTGCAGCAGGGGCTGCCCGCCGCCCCGGTTTCCTGGGTTGTGGTGCAGAAGCGCGCCCACGACCTGGTGGTCTCCACCTACGGCCGGGGCATCTACGTCATGGAAGACATCACGCCGCTCGAACAGGGGGTGATGGAGCCGAGCCACAGCGAACCGGTGACGCTGGTGGCGCCGCGTCCCGCGTGGCGCATGGTGCGCGGCCCGCGCGAACTGCTGGCGTACAAGCTGGCGGCCGCTCCCAAGGACCCGGTGCAAGTGGAGATCTTCGACGCCAAGGGTTTGTTGGTGCGCAAGCTGGCGTCTCCGCCCGCCAATGCAGGGCTGAATCGTACGGCGTGGGACCTGCACTACGATCCGCCGCGCATGGTGGCGCTGCGCACCACGCCGCCGGAAAACCCGCACATCTGGGAAGAATCGCGGTTTGACAAGAAAGACACGCGGCCGATTACTCACTGGGGTGCGGCCGAAGCCGAAGTCGGACCGATTGCAGCGCCAGGCCAGTACACCGTGAAACTGACGGTCGACGGGCAATCTCAAACCCAGCCGCTCTCGATTCTGCTTCCGCCCGACAGCCACGGCAACGAGTCCGACATCCAATCCGCGGTGCGTTTGCAGCTCAAAGTCCGCGACGATATCAGCGCCACCTCAGACATGACCAACCAGCTCGAGTGGATGCGACGCCAGCTGGAAGATCAGCAGAAGACCATCGCCGGCAAGGAATCGCTGGTGAAAGCCATCGCCGCCATCGATCAGAAGATGCAGGCCGTGGAATTCCAGCTCATCACGCGCGCGGAAGCGCTCAGCGACGATAAGTATTTTCAGACGGCCTACAAGCTCTACATGAATTTCATCTGGCTCAACGGCGAGATCGGTTCGGGAGGCGGCGATGTGGCCGGCACCGCGGACTATGGACCCACCGAAACCGGCCAGGCCCTGGTATTCGACCTGGAACGCCAGCTGGCTGCCGTGACCGTGCAATACAAAGGCCTGATGGAGAAAGATATCCCGTCATACAATCGTTCGATTGTGGGGAGCGGTCTGGAACCGTTGAAGACTGACGGAGCGCCGCCACCGCCTGCACACACCGCCCCCTTCGGCGGCGGTGAAGAACAGTAGAGGAACGCGCAGGCCTGGTGGTGGCACGTGCAAGGGTGTGGCGCGGGGAACCTACAGATCGAAGCGGGCGGGACACGCACCGCTCCCTGACGGTCGCGGCTCAGAACGGATCGGAGCCGCGACCGTTAGGGAGCGGTGGCTGGCAATGGATCTGGTGAGTCCCTTACATCATCTGTGTTTCGCAATGCCGAGCGCGGCGAGGACCGTGCCGGGGCTGGAGGAACCGGTTCCTTTCTCCTCTTATAGAGGAGTACAAGCCTGCTATGGCCGCCTATTCGAACGTTGCACGGCATGACCCGGTTTCAAATTGCCCCCCTGCAGGGAGGGACCGCGGTTAGGCACCGGACGTCGCTCCGAAACGGGCTGCTTCTCGGCGAGCGAGCAGCTCTTTTTCGATTTCAGCGTAATCCGCCGGAACGCCCGCGTCAGCACTGAACTGGCGCAAGCCATTGAAAACAGGGGTGGAGATTTCTGGCGAAGCCTGTCACCGACGGTTAAGGCTGGCGTCAACTGCAGGACAAGTGTACCGGATAGCCCCAAGGAGGCTGGCGGGGGCGGTCAGTGTCCGTCAGACTCAAGGTATGAAGGCAACGTGCCGGCATCGTCGTGGGCGCGTTGTTCCATTCCAAACCGTAGCTTCCTGCACCAAAGCCCACCGCTTGCAGCTGGCACGAATTCTCACCATACTCGAAAGCAAGTGGACACCTTCAAACCACTTGGAGAGAACGCGCCGGCAGCGAGGGCAGCAAGAGCGGAACCGGAAGGCCGCACCTAACCGATGAGCGCTGTACGAAAATCCGATCTGAACCATCGACTGGAGGCTTACTTCGCCGCCCTCCGCTCACCGTTTCTGCAGGAATTGCTGAAGCGCGGCGTGGGGAACTGGCAGATCTATGCCGCGGTTACCGGCTCGGCGATGGCGATGATGACCGGCGCCTCGGCCTCGATTATCGGCACAGGAGTCCGCGGCATCACGGTCGAAGCCATCGCCAGCGCCCTGGCCGCCCGGCAGAATCGCACCAGCTCCAGGAGCGCGCGGTTGACTCATGCCATCCGGCTCGCCATGGCGCAGCAGGATTCGGAAGCACGATTCCTGAATGCTGCCAGCGGGCGGGTTAGCGGCGAAAGCCAGTTTGGGGCCCCAGTCATTTCACCCGGCGGCATCGTTCCTCTTTGCAGCACGGTTGGCATCATCCAGCCAGGCGAGTGGGTGTCGATCTTCGGGAATAACCTCGCCAGTGGAACCACTGTCTGGAAAGGCGACTTCCCCACCGTGCTAGGCGGAACCAAGGTGGAGATCAACGGCAAGGCTGCATTTCTGGAATTCGTCAGTACCGGGCAGATCAACCTACAGGCGCCGGATGACACGGCGACTGGCCCGGTATCTGTGGTGGTGACCACCGCCTCCGGTAGCGCAATGGCAACCGTGACTCTCAACCCCTTCGCGCCCTCCTTTGACCTGTTCGACACAAAGCACGTGGCCGGGATCATTCTCAGGACGAACCGTTCGGGCGCTTACGGCGGCGGCGCCTACGACATACTCGGTCCGACGGGGAACTCCCTTGGCTTCCCCACGGTGGCTGCGCAGCCAGGCGATGTCGTTGAACTCTACGGCGTGGGGTTCGGGCCGACTACTCCCTTCGTCCCGGCTGGAAGATCGTTTTCCGGCGCAGCCCCAGTCGAGAACTCGATCAGTCTTTACATCAATAATGTCCTGGTTCAGCCGAGTTTCGTCGGGTTATCCAGCGCCGGCCTGTATCAGATTAACTTTACGGTTCCTAACGGGCTCGGCCAGGGCGACGTTCCCATTCAGGCCATCGCCGGTGATATGCAGACCCAGACGGTGGCCGTATTCTCGCTCCAGAACCCGGTTGCTCTGGGTGGCTCGAGCTTTAGCGGTGGCGGAGCGGGTGGGATTGGCGGAATCAGCGGTGGAGGCGGCGGTGGATTCACCGGTGGAGGCGGAGGTGGCGGCGCACCCGGTGGTGGAGGCGGCACGGCCGGTGGCGGCGGCACAGCCGGTGGTGGCGGCACAGCTGGTGGTGGAGGCGGATCTGGCGGTGGTACGGCTGGCGGAACGGCTGGCGGAACGGGCGGAGCAGCAAACCTATTCTCGCCTGCGCCGGGCCCAGGAAAGCCTTACCAACCAAGGCTTCGATTCGCGGCGATCACGAATGCTCCGGAGTCGGTGCGGAATGGCTAATGGAATGGTCTCCAAGACTGTGTTCCGGTTGATTGCGGCGGCAGCTCTGTCGCTGGCAACGTTTGGCCAGCACGCACCGAGGATGACGCCGGTGCCAGGCGATGCACTCGAACTGGTTACAGGTCAGGTTCGGAGCGTCGACACCAAGGCGGGCCGCGACGCGAAGGCCCAGCTTCTCACCCACGCGCGAGACAGTTACAACCTGCGAAGTGCGGCCCGAGGCTACGATCTGAAGGTCACTTTCCAGGTCAACTCCGGCGGCCAGACGGAATATGACGGGACATGGGAGATGGAGGATGTGTTCGACCCCAGGCAGGGTCTCCGCTGGACGGCGAAAGCGGCGAGTGGTTACACGGTTACGCAGATCTCCTCGAAGAGCGGGTATTACAGAGAAGGCACGTCGAACACCGTTCCACTCCGTTTGCAGGAGGCGCGTGCGGCCTTATTCGATCCGATTCCGCCTGCGGCGAGCGTTGCAAACGGGTTGATCCGGACGTCCACAGCCACCTTCAAAGGCGTACCACTCACCTGCGTTTTGCTTTCCAGTCGAGGGAGCACCGCGACGGGAACGGCCGGGCGAAGCTGGGAGGAAACCGAAGCGTGTATCGACCCACGGTCCGGGCTACTCCAGGTGCAGTCGCAAGTGCCGGGGCGCTACTACTCTTACGATTACTCGAATGCCCCGCAGCTTGGCGGGCACATCCTGCCTCGCAAGGTAACCGTAACCGAAGCCGGCAAGGTGGTATCGGAGATCTCAGTTGAGAGCCTGAAGCGGTTGCCGGCTGCGGATTCGGCCTTGTTTGTCCCGACTGCAGAGATGAAGCAGGGTGAACCTGCCATCCAGATGGCGGGAGCCCAAAAACTCCTGCTCGATTCCGCACTCGGCCCCCTTGCTTCCAGCGTGACGTCGCGACCGGTCTGTGTGTTCGGCCTGGTTACGTCATCAGGACAACTGGTCGAGGCGCATTCGTTACAACCGTCGGATCCGAACAGTCCGGCAGCCGTCGACGCGGCAAAGAGGATGAATTTCTTTAGCCCGACGCGACCCGGGGCAAGACACCAGCAGCACTTCGTATTCATCATCGAGAGGTTTCCTGCTTCTCAAGCAGTCGAAGAGCGGGAAGCAGGCGCCGGCCGGTAGCCGGGACGGGCTATGCTGTGTCTCAACCAGAGATGACCGGGATGCAGCCAGGACATAGTGCAAGGCATGCGCGGCCCAGGCCGGGCGCCCAGCGCACGTTCCGGCGCAGAGTTCTCCTGGTTGGGTGGGATGCCGCAGACTGGAAGGTCATCCAATCGCTTCTGGATGCGGGCAGAATGCCGAACCTGCAGCGCCTCGTGGAAAGCGGCGTCAGGGGGCAAGTCGCGACGCTTCACCCGCCGCTCTCGCCCATGCTGTGGACTTCCATCGCCACCGGAAAGCGGCCGTTCCAGCATGGCATTCACGGCTTTTCCGAGCCAACGCCTGACGGGCGCAGCGTGCAGCCCGTCACGAACCTCTCGCGAAAATCGAAAGCGCTGTGGAATATTCTCAATCAGAACGATCTGCGCAGTGTTGTGATTGGCTGGTGGCCCAGCCATCCCGCCGAGCCGATCAACGGCGTGATGGTCTCTGACCATTACCACCGCGCCACGAGGCCGCTCGAAGCAGGATGGCCGCTCCGGGACCATGCGGTTCATCCGGCGGAACTGGCCGATGTGCTGGCCGGCCTCCGCATGCATCCCGATAGCCTGGCCCCGGAAATGGTCGAGCCGTTTATTCCGCTTGCCAGGGAGATCGATCAGGACCACGACAAGCGCCTGGCTCTCTGCATGCGGACACTCGCGGAATGCATGAGCGTGCACTCTGCCGCGACCTGGCTGCTGGACAACCAGCCCTGGGATTTCTTCGCGGTCTACTACGACGCGATCGATCACTTCTGCCACGGCTTCATGAAGTACCATCCGCCGCGGCAGCCGTGGATCGGGGAACGCGAATTCGAGCTGTACCATAACGTCGTCTCGATGGCGTACCAGTTCCACGATCAGATGTTGGGGACCCTGGTTGAAAAAGCCGGCCAAGGCGCCACCGTGATTCTGATGTCGGATCACGGCTTCCATCCGGATCACCTGCGTCCGGCGTCGATTCCCGACATCCCCGCCGGGCCCGCCATCGAGCACCGCGACTTTGGCGCCCTCGCCTTAAGCGGCCCTGGCATCAAGAAGAAAGCGGTGCTCTACGGGGCATCCGTGCTGGACGTCGCACCCACCATCCTGACGCTTTACGGCCTGCCGGTGGGCGAGGACATGGACGGCAAGGTGCTCTCAGACGCTTTCGTAAGGGCGCCGGAGGCCGCGTTCCTTCCCAGCTGGGAAGACGTTCCGGGCGCGGATGGGCGCCACCCGCCCCATACGCGCCTCGATCCCGTGGCGGCGCACGAAGCATTGGAACAATTGATCGCGCTGGGCTATATCGAGCGCCCGGATGAGAATCGCGAAGCAGCGGTCGCCGGCACCCTCCGCGAACTGCGCTACAACCTGGGCGAATCGTATCAGGACGACGACCGGCACCTGGAAGCGCGCGAAATCTTTGCCGGGCTCTATGCCGCGGATCCCGATGAGCAGCGCTTTGCCGTGCGGCTGTTCGTTTCCTGCCAGGCGCTGGGGATGCGGGAGGAGATGAGGCGCATTGTTGACGACCTGGACGGCCGCCGCCGGGCGCTGTTCGAAGAGGCGGCAGCGAAGATCGAGGAGCTGCGGAATACTGCCCTCGAGCGTACTCGCCGGAGGGGCGAGGCTGAGGACGGGAAACCTCAGGGCGAACCAGCCGCAGCCAGGAAGGGAGAGGCGGAACCCGAGTCACTGCTCACCGAAAACGAGCGGCGCGAACTCGCGCGCTGGCGGAATCTCGGACGCTTTCAGCCGCCGGTAGTCGACTACCTGAGAGCGCAGGTACTGACGGTGGAAAAGCGCTACGCCGAAGCGCTCGCCACGCTGGAACTGGTGACGGACGCGCAGCTGGCGCGCCCGGAACCCTTTTTGCAGGCTGCCGATCTGTATATGCGCTTGCGCCGCTGGCGCGACGCCCAGCAGATCTACGAAAAGGCGCTGGCTATCGATCCCGATAACGCGTCTGCCCATATCGGGCTGTGCCGGATCGCGCTGCGGCGAAGGAAATTCGGTGCGGCTGCGCAATCTGCTCTCGATGCGCTGCAGAGGATCTATGACAATCCGCAAGCGCATTTCCTGCTTGGGCTCGCGCTGGCCGGAATGAAGGAATACGCGCGCGCGGCGGAGGCGTTCCGGGCAGCCATCTCTTTCAATCCGAATTTTCCGGAAGCCCACGTCCGGCTCGCCGCTTTGCTGGAGAAGCACCTGAACGACGCCGAACGGGCGCGCGAGCATCGGCGCCTGGCACACCGCATGAGGACCCACCGAACCACGCGACCGGCGCGCCAGCCTGCGGCGAAACACGTCGAAGACATTGCCGCTGATTCGACGCCGCTCGATACGCCGGTCCCGGCCAAAGCGCTGGAAATGCCGCCGCTCGAAGAATCGCTCGTCGTGGTGACCGGACTGCCGCGCTCGGGTACGTCGATGCTGATGCAAATGCTGGCCGCGGGCGGCATGAGAGTCGTCGCGGACGGATTGCGCGAAGCGGATGAGGACAATCCGCGCGGGTATTTCGAGTTCGAACCGGTGAAGAACCTGCTGCAGGATTCCAAGTGGCTGCTCGACTCGCGGGGACGGGTCATCAAGATCGTCGCTCCGTTACTGGCCGCATTGCCGCCCGGCTTGGCCTGCCGGGTGATCCTCATCGAGCGCGATATCGATGAAGTGCTCGATTCGCAGGAGCGCATGCTGGTGCGCCGTAATCAGCCGCTGGCTGGGGCGCCCGAACGCCGGCGGATGCTGAAAGACGAATATCTGCGCACCCTGGAACGCGTGAAAGTCATGCTGCACCGGCGCCCCTGCACGCAATTGCTGGTAATCGAACACAGCGACGCGATTTCTGATCCGCTCGTCACTACGGAGAGGGTAAACCAGTTCTTAGACGGCGGACTCGACGTCGCCAGGATGTCCGCCGCGATCGACCCGCAACTCCGCCGGAACCGCGTTGTACTCTCGCGTTAAGAATGTCCTCACTCCCCTTGCCAAACTATGAGAGTTCGGGTATACTCCTAGCTAGACTAGGAGGAGACGAATCGTGGGGAAAACCGCCGAGTTGCTGCCGGGAACGCTCGACATGCTGATTCTGAAGGCGGTATCGTTGAAGCCGCTGCATGGATACGGGGTATTGCAGCGCATCCAGCAGATTTCAGGCGATGCGCTGGAGATCCCCCAGGGGTCCTTGTATCCGGCGCTCTACCGGTTAGAACACCAGGAACTGATCGCGGCCGAATGGGGTGTCAGCGACAACCATCGACGGGCGAAGTATTACACGTTAACCGTCGCCGGACGGCGGCGCCTGCGGCAGGAGACGGCCGGCTGGAATCGGCTGGCGTCGGCGATTGCCACGGCCTTGGGCACGACACCGGAGGAGGTGTGAGGTGCTGAGACGCCTTCGTTCTCTTTGGCGTGTGATTCGGTCCCGGCGCGATTTTGAACAGGGAATGACCGAGGAGTTGCGGTTTCACATCGAGCAATGCACGGACGACCTGGTGCGCTCGGGAGTGCCTCCGCGGGAAGCGGCCCGGCGCGCCCGGATCGAGTTCGGCAGCCTGAGCAGTGCGCAGGAAGAGTGCCGTGAAGCGCGCGGGCTCCGCCCCTTCGACGAGCTGGTAAGGCAACTGCGTCACGCTGCCCGATTCCTGCGCAAGAGACCGGCATTTACAGCAACTGCCCTGGTGACCCTCGCCGTCTGCCTCGGCGCGAACCTGACGATATTCGCGGCGCTCGACTCCATCCTGCTCCGCCCTCTTCCGTTTCCCGAGGCTGGCCGGCTGGTCACCATCTTCAACACATATCCCAAAGCCGGCGTCGATCGTGACGGTTCCTCGATTGCCAATTACTACGAACGCCGCGGCAGGATTCCCGCGTTCGCCGGGGTCGGTATCTATTCCTACCGCACGGCGGTGGTCGGCGAGGTGGGCTCAACGAAACACGAGCAGATCGCGCGAGTATCCCCGGACTTTTTTGCGACGCTTGGGACGGGTCTATCCATGGGGCGGAGTTTTACGGAAGAGGAAACCTCGCTTCAAACCGACCGGGTCGTGATTCTCACCGACACCTATTGGCGGGAGCATTTCGATGCCGACCCTCGCGTAGTTGGCAAGCAGCTTCGCGTGAACGGGCGCAGCAACCAGGTGGTCGGCGTCCTGCCACCCGGCTTCCGATTCCTTTCATCGGAGGCGCGTCTGTACTTTCCTTTCTCGTCGGGTCCTGAAGATCGTGCTTCCGCGCAAAGGCACTCGGGCGGGAATTTCAAGCATATGATCGCCCGCCTCAAACCAGGCGTAACCCTGGCACAGGCGCAGGCCCAGATCGACGCGCAGAATGCCACTCTGGAAGCTTACGATCCCGAGGCCAAAATGATCGCCGAGGCCGGCTTTCGTTCCCTGGTGGCACCCCTTCACGCGGACCACGTTCGAACGATCCGCCCCACCCTGTTGTGGCTGCAGGCGGGCGCCTTCGCCCTGTTGCTGATCGGCGCGGTCAACCTGACAAATTTACTCCTGATCCGGGCGAGTAGTCGTTCCAAGGAAATCGCCGTCCGACGGGCTTTGGGTGCAAGCCGGTGGCACGTGGTCAGCGAGGCGATTGTCGAGACCACTGTGCTGACGCTGGCCGGAGGCCTGCTCGGGCTCGCCGCCGGTGCCGGCGGAATCCGCGTGCTGAGTGTATTGGCTGTCGATCGTTTGCCGTTAGGCAGTCATATCGCTATCGATTATCGGTTGGCGTGCATCGCGGTTTTCGGAGCCGCCGCCATGGGGCTCGCGCTCGCGGCTCCCATTGCGTGGTTCAACTTGCGAGGCCATCTGAGAAGCGCGATCCAATCGGAGACCCGCAGCGGAACCGCCAGCCGCGCCGCTCAAAGCCTGCGCCACGGCTTTATCGCGGCGCAGATCGCGTTGGCAATGGTTCTGTTGAGCGGGGCGGGTCTGCTGGGCCTCAGTCTGGAGCGAGCCATGGCCGTCTCTCCGGGCTTTCGGCCGGACCATGTTCTGACAGGACAAATCTCCCTGCCGTCGAACAGTTACCCCGACTGGCCGGCTCGTCTGGCATTCAACGAGAAGCTGGTGAAGGACCTCGCGCGTGCGCCGGGAGTCTTAGCCGCCGGAGTGGTCAATAATGTCCCCTTGAGCGGTAACAGCGGAAAAAGCGCCGCTACCGTAGTCGGCCACGTTGCCCAGCCGGGCGAATCGCCTCGCGGACATTACTCTTATGGAGTCGATGGCGACTACTTCGCCACCATGGGCTTCTCCCTGCTGGAAGGGCGCTTCCTCACGGCGGACGATTCGCGCCGGTCAGCCCGGGTCTGCGTCGTTGACGAGGACTTCGCGCGGTACTATTGGCCGCACAGCAGCGCTCTTGGCCAACGCCTTTTCGAGGGCAGCGAAGCAACCACCGATGCCCAATCGTTCACCGTGGTCGGTGTGGTCGGTGCTGTGAAACAAGCGGGGCTGACGGACCAGGCGGCCCAAGGAGCAGTCTATTATCCTTACGCCCTGAGAACGGACGACCACCTTTTCGTTGTTGTCCGCACCAGCCTTCGACCGGAGTTGTTCGGGCTGGCATTGCAGAAAGTCGTTCGGCAAATCGACCCCGATCTACCGGTGAACGACCTCCAGTCGATGGATACCCGTATCGCCGACAGCCTTGTGGCGCAACGCTCATCGGCATTTCTGGTGGGCATCTTTTCGCTGATCGCTATCCTCCTTGTCGCGGTTGGCACCTACGGTGTCTTAAGCTACGCCGTGACGCAGCGGCGCCGCGAGATCGGTTTGCGAATGGCATTGGGGGCGCGGCCGGGCCAGATACGCATCCAGTTTCTCGCTCTTGCTCTACGTCTGCTGGCAGCCGGTACGATACTCGTCACCATGGGAGCATGGCTGACCGGCCGGGCGATGCAAACGCTACTTTTTCAGGTGCCGCCTCTGAACGTTGCGACCCTCGCCGCGGCCGCCGGCATCATCGGCGCAGTATCCCTGGCCGCCTGTCTGCTGCCATCTCAGCGCGCCACCCGGATCTCCCCAGTGGAGACTCTAGCCGACTTGTAGCGAACCGGATTAGCCCTCAGCTTTTCATCGCGCCGAACAGAGTGCCGTTGTCGCGCAGGATGCGGGCGATGGTCTCTGGAGTCGTAACCGCTTCGGCGACGCCGCGTTCGAAGCTGCCGCCCAGCAAGATCCCGTCGTGACGCGGGAACATGTAGGTGTTGTTGGAACCGACGGTGCAGTAATCGACCTCGGGCTGCGGCAGCAGAAATACCAGTTGGCCTCGAATCGGCATCAGCTCCGCGTCGCCGAATAACTTCCCCGCCCCGAGGCCGGTGCAGTTGAAGAGCAGGTTTTCCTCCAGCGTCATCAATTCCTCCACCGCGGCAAACTCCCGCACCACGATCCGGCCGCCCGCGATATGAAAGTCGCGCAGAAGTGCGTTCAGGTACAGCGCCGGCTCGATCAGCATGGTATCGCGGCGGGTGGCGTAAGGAACGTCGAAGGGATGGTCGGCGCGCGTGAGCGTGCGCTTTTCCGGATAGAGCGGCTCGATCTCGCTCATGGCGCTGGTGGGCGGCGGCTCCGCAATCGGGTTGGCGGAGAGGTTGTACAGGGGGAGCCAGCGCACGGCGTACTCGGCGGCGGCCATGGATTGGTAGCGCCGGAAGGAAAAGCGCGCGGCTTCGCCGAACTGGCTCCGGAATTCGGGCGTAATGTGGTCGTGATCGAAAAGCGACACCGGCTCCCAGAGGCCGCCGGCCACGTTCGAGGTGGTGAGCGGCGGTAATTCCCGCGCGTAGATCACCGGCCGGTAGCCGCGCAGTTGCAGCAGGCGCGCCGTCGAAAGGCCCACCACGCCGCAGCCCAGCACGGCGCAATCGCACGGGCCGATGCCGGCGGCCGCTTCCACCGCGAGCTGCGCGGTTCCCCAGGAAAGCGTGATGCCCGCGCCGCCGTGGCCGTAATTGTGAACCAGCAGCTTGCGATCGAACTTCTCGGCGCGGACCACGAAGCCGGAAGGCCGGAACGGGCGAAGCCCCGCGGCGGTGCGGATGACCCGGTCGGGAGAGACGTTGACCCGAGCCAGCCGGGCCGACGGCGCCAGCGGCGGGACCATGGCGCGCCGCGCGGCGCACCCCGCCAGAGCCAGTGCACCGCCCGCGAGAAAATCACGGCGCCGCCAGGCTGATCCTTGTCCTTGAGCCATCAGGTTTCTTCCCTCGCCAGCCGCCCGGCGACGGCGCCGAACGCGGCGCCGTTTTCCTGCCGCGGCCGGCGCAGTCCATCTTACCAACGCGGTGCCGCCTTCTTATGACATCTCGGGCAAGCTAAAGCATGCCCCACCGGCAACGCGCCGAGCACTGGCGGGGCATGATTCAGATTGCAGTCAGCGCGGCGAAGCGGAGGCGGCGATCCTACTCGCCAATCTCCTTCCGTATCGATTCCGCGATGCTGGCGGTGAAGGTGTCCACGTGGCCCTGATCGGCAGCCTCCACCATCACCCGCGCCAGCAGTTCGGTGCCTGAGTAGCGGACCAGTACGCGGCCGGATCCCGCCATGGCTTTTTCGGCGCGCTGGATTTCCCGGTTTACGGAAGGCACTTCAGCGAAGTCGCGTTTCTCCCGCACGCGGATGTTGACCAGCTTTTGCGGATAGATGTGCAGGTCAGCGGTCAGCTCATCCAGGCCCATGCCGGCGCGGCGCGCGATTTCGAATACGCGCAACGCGGTGAGGAGGCCATCGCCGGTAGTGGCATATTCGCGGAAAATGACGTGCCCGGACTGCTCGCCGCCCAGCGCCGCGCCTAGCCGTACCATCTCTTCCAGAACATACTTATCGCCGACCGGGGTGCGCACCATGCGGATACCATCGCGCGCCAGCGCCTTCTCCAGGCCCAGGTTCGACATCACGGTGGCCACCACCGTGTCGCCCGTCAGGTGGCCGGCGGATTTCATGGCGCGGGCCGCCATCAGCAGCACTGCGTCGCCATCGATGATGCGGCCCGACCGCGCGACAAAGATGGCACGGTCGGCATCGCCATCGAAAGCGACGCCGAACTCGGAGAGGGATTCCACCACGATCCGGCCCAGCCCTTCCACGTACAGCGCGCCGCAGTTCAGGTTGATGTTGCGGCCATTCGGCTCGCAGCCGATCGGGACCAGATCGGCACCCAGGCGGTCGAAAATCTCCGGCGCCAGTTGCCAGGCAGCCCCGTTTCCGCAATCGATCGCCACCTTGACGCCATCCAGCCGAACCGAGGCCGTCGACAACAGGAATTCCACGTAAGCGCGGTCCAACCCGGTGTCGGCCGCCAGCGCTGCCTGCCGGGGCTGTACGCCTTTCTCGCAAAGCGTGAGGATCTCCTGTTCAATGGCGTGTTCTTCCGCGTCGGGCAGTTTGAAGCCGCTATGCCCGAACACCTTGATGCCGTTGTCCTGGTACGGATTGTGGGATGCCGAGATCATCACCCCGGCGGCGAACGGGCCGGTACGCGTCAGGTACGCCACGCCCGGCGTGGTAATCACGCCGGCATAACGCACTTTCACGCCGCGGCCGGCAAGTCCCGCGGCAACCGTCGCGGCGATCCAGGCGCCGGATTCGCGCGTATCGGCGCCGATCAGGACCTCCGGGCCTGCATGGCTGCGGACCACGTCATCGCCGAGCGCCGTGCCAAAAGCGTAGACCGTGGCCGCATCC
>CAZZHN010000027.1:0-32394 GCA_964654065.1 uncultured Solibacteraceae bacterium | reverse complement strand
GCTTGCCGTGCGCCAGCCGCGCCGCGAAGGCATAGCGCGCCAGGTGCTCGTTCAGCAGATCCACATCCACCTGGCCGGGAATCAGTCGCTCGCCGGTGAATTCAGCCAAGATTCTGCTCCACCACCGGCGCCAGGCGCGCGTTGATTTCCACGCGGCAGGGCAGATGCACGAAGCCGTAGATCCCGCCTTCGGTGCGGGTCATTTGCAGGGCGATGGCGTTGTCGATCCAGTCGCACATGACGTAGCCGGAGAGCGGGCCGTCGGCGATGGCGGGGGAAAAAGAGAAGGCCGCGGGATACAACTCGGGCAATTCGAGGTGGAAATCGACCGTGACCGTGTCGCCGGCGTCGAGCGGCGGCATCGGGCGGCCCTCGCGGGCCGTGTTCGTACCCGCGAAATCGATGCCCAGCTGGTTGCGCAGCATGAAACCCACCATCGGCATCGCAACAGGTTCCCTGGCGCGCGCGCTGATGCGCACCACAATCCGCGAGTTGGGCTCGAGCAGCTGGATCGGCCCGCCCAGTTCATCGAGGACGGCGATGCCAAGGATCTCGGCGCGGCCGTCGCCAAAACGGTTGTCGATATTGGGAATGGTCTCGACAATTTCGGGCGCGGACACGCCGCCGGCCAGCGCGCGCGGCGTGGCGGCAGGGGCGCCGGAGAGGCGGTAGCTTGTGTCCTTTTCGGTCATGGCGGCGAGATAGCGGGAGATCACCGCGGCCGGGTCGCCGATGTCCGCGATGCGGCCGTGGTCGAGCCACAGCACACGGTCGCCGATCGCCTTTACGTCGCTGACCGCGTGCGACACGAACAGGATGGTGATGCCGCGCGTCCGCAGCTCATGCACCTTGCGCATGCACCGCTGGCGAAAATAGATGTCGCCTACCGCCAGAGCTTCGTCCACCAACAGGATTTCCGGGTCGACATGGATAGCGACGGCAAAGGCCAGCCGCACCACCATCCCGCTGGAATAAGTTTTCACCGGCTGGCGAATAAACTCGCCGATTTCGGCGAACGCCTCGATGTCGCGGTAGCGCTGATCGATCTGCCGCGTGGTGAGGCCGAGAATGGCGCCATTCAGATAGACGTTGTCGCGCCCGCTGAACTCGGGATTGAAGCCGGCGCCGAGCTCGAGCAGCGCCGAGACCCGCCCGTGAACCTGGACGGAGCCGCTGCTGGGTTCCAGGATGCCGGCGACGATTTGCAGCAGGGTGCTCTTGCCGGAACCGTTTTCGCCGACGATGCAGAAGGTCTCGCCGCGGCGGATCTCGAGGCTGACATCGTGCAGCGCCCAGAAATCGGTATGGCGCTTGAGGCGGTTGAAAGACGCGAGTTCCTTGAGCCGGTCGCCCGGCGCGCGGTACATGGCGTAACTCTTGGAAACGGCTTGGAACTCGACGGCGTTCACGGCGGTCAAAAGAAAGACCAGTGTAACGGAAGTGCCGGTGGAAGAAAACGCGGAACCGGAAGGGAAGGAAAAGGGGCGGCCGCCCGTGCTCGCCAGAAACTTCAGCTCCTGAGCCTCAACGACGGCGGCGATTGCCGCGGCGCCTGATCCGGAGCAAGGCTCAGCGGCGCGTCACGGCTCGGAGCCCTTTGGCGAAGAAGCGGGAAGTCGCCCCTCGAAGGTGGACTCTGTCTATTGCAGTTCCTCCTTTGTCGTCAAAGTACCCCGGACACGCCGGAGTAGCGGAGAGCAGAGCCAACTTTTCTCCACCCGGACTATGCGCCTATCGCGACTGCGTGTCAAGCCCCCGCCGGGCTGGTGGGAAAGATGGGCCGTGCGGGCGGAGAGTTAGCGCCTCGCGCGCGCTGCGGCCACCACGGCGTCAAACGCCGGTTTTGGATTGCCGCCGCGATCGAAAAGCAGGGGATAGTTGGTCCTGCCTCTGGCCGGAAAGTTGTTCAACCACGATTGCCTGTCGGTGACGCCCCAGAAGGTTACCCGAGTGATGGCGTCGCGGTGCTTCAGGAACACGCCAAACAGCGCCGCGTATCGATCCGCCAGCGCCTGCTGCTGCGCGGGCGGCAGCCCGTCAATATACGGGTTGGGGTTGATGGCGCTGCCTTCGGCTTTGGCGGAAACGTCGGCGGTGTGAGTGCGCGTGACCTGCGGGAGAACGTCGACGTCAAGCTCGGTGAAGTTCACCTTCACGCCGAGCGCATGGAACGCCGCGATGGTGGCCTCGACCGCATCGAGGCCCGGCCATTCGATCCGGTAGTGGCCTTGCAGACCGACCGCCGTAACCGGCACGCCCTGGGCCAGCAGCTTGCGGATCACCTCGACGCCGCCCTTCCGCTTGGCCTCGTTCTCCAGCGAGTACTCGTTGTAGTACAGCTCGGCCTTGGGATCGGCCTCGTGCGCATACTCGAACGCTTTGGCGATGTAATCGTCGCCGATGATGTGCAGCCACCGCGACTGGCGCAGCGTGCCGTCCTCATTGAGCGCTTCGTTGACCACGTCCCAGCCCTGGACGCGCCCGCGATAGCGGCCGACCACGGCGAAAATGTGGTCGTGCATGCGGCGGAGCAGTTCCTCGCGGCTGACTGGCTGGCCCTGGTCGTCCTCAAATACCCACCGCGGCGTCTGGCTGTGCCAGATCAGGCAGTGCCCGACGATGAACATGTGGTTCTTCTCGCCGAACTCCACGTAGCGGTCGGCTGGATCGAAGTTGAAGCCCTGCGGCAGGGGATGGACACTCTCCCACTTCAGAACGTTTTCCGGGCTGACGGAGTCGAACTGGGCTTTGACGAGCGCCGCGCCGGCGGCATCGCTTTCGGTGAAGTAGGGCGGGCTGAGGGCGGCGCCTATTCTGAAGATGCCATGATAGGCGCTTTTCAGCGTGGTTTGCGCGCATAGCGGCATACGCAAGAGGGACAGCACCAGGGTGGCTAGGACAATCGACTTGGATGACATGTCTTGAATCTTCTCCTTCTGAGGATCCCTAGGTTGCGAACTTCTGGCGCCGCTCGGCCAGCTCATCTTGAATCTGCAGGTTCAATTTCTTGCTGATCTTATAGCGGGTCAGGCACAGGATCACGATGCCGAAGAAAATGGCGGGATAGACGCTGATGGTCATGCGGATGCCCTGCAGCGCACTCGCCGATTGCACCACGTTGGGCTGATAGCCATAGCCGGAGAGCAGCCATCCGGCGATGGCGCCGCCCAGGCTCAAGCCGGCCTTCAGTCCGAACAGGATGGTTGCATAAATCACGCCCGTGGTGCGGCGGCCGGTTCGCCATTCGCCATAATCGACCACGTCGGCGAACATCGCCCAGATCAACGGAATGGTTGGAGCATAGCTGAGAGCCCGCAGGAATTCCAGCAGAAACAAGCTTCCCACCGCATCACGAGGCAGAAAGATAAACATCATCATGAAAATCGTGGTCACCGAGAAGCCGGTAATCGCGACGGACTTCTTACCGAACCGCCGCGAGAGATAGGCCGAGCACAGCACGCCGGCGACAGTGACCACCTGGCTGAACATGGTGAACAGGCCAAAGCCGACCGAAGGCACGTTGCTCTTGTCGGGGTCCACGATCAGGCCGAAGGTGTTCAGGAACGAGTGCCACATGCCGCTGGTTGCGCCGGCGACGGTGGCGGTCAATCCGAGGCCGCTGAGAAAGTCGAAGAGGCGGGCTTTGTCGACGTAATACTGGAAGTAATAAAGCGTCGTGCCGCCGCGCATCGCCACCACGCAGAAATGAGTCAGCGTGAGGACGAACATGGCGATCCACGGCCCGTTCTTCACCAGGTCACCGAAATCGGCGCGCACCGACATTTTCTGGTTCGGGTCGGGCACAATGCGCTCGCGGGTGGTGAGGAAGGTGATGACGAAAAGGACGACGCAGATGGAGGCCCACAGCGCCATGGTCATCTGCCAGCCTTTGGCGTTGTTGCCGTGGCCGAACTTGGCGACCAGCGGCAGGGTGAAGCCGCCCACGATCAACTGCGCGATCATCGCCGACACGAAGCGATAACTGGACAGGGTGGTGCGCTCATTGACGTCGCCGGTCATCACGCCGGTGAGCGCGGAGTACGGCGTATTGTTGGCCGAATACAGCGTCATCAACAGGATGTTGGTCGCGCAGGCGTAGACCATCTTGCCGACTGTGCCGAGGTTCGGCGTCGTGTAGGCGAGCACCATCACCACGCCCCAGGGAATCGCCGTCCAGAGCACCCACGGGCGGAACTTGCCCCAGCGCGTGTTGGTGCGGTCCGCGATCACCCCCATCATGGGATCGAAGAAGGCGTCCCAGAAGCGGCCGAGCAGCAGCAGCGATCCGGCGAATGCGGCCGCGATCCCCAGCGTGTCCGTGTAAAAGTTGAGCTGGAAGAGGATCATCGTCATGAAGACGAAGTTGGCGGCGCCATCTCCCAGGCTGTAGCCGGCCTTTTCGACGAAGGAAAGTTTTCTGGCTTGCGTTGCCATGCTGGCTCCTCTTGCCTATTTCACCGTGAGGACTACCTTGTGCAGGTCGCGGTCGGCCGACGAGGTTCCTACCATGATTTCGAAATCGCCGGGCTCCACGACGTACTTCATATTCACGTCCCAGAACGCGAGCAGTTCGGGGGTGATCTCGAACCGGACGGTCGCGGTTTCGCCTGGTTCGAGCGCGATCCTGCGAAACCCCTTGAGCTCCTTGACGGGCCGGGTTACCGAACTGACGAGATCCCGAATATACATTTGCACCACCTCGGTGCCCGCCCGCGTGCCGGTGTTGGCGACGTCGGCCAGCACTTCGGCCGACCCAGTGGACGCCATGCGTCGCTTCGAGAGGCGCACGTTGCCGACGCGGAAGCTGGTGTAGCTCAAGCCGAAGCCGAAAGGATAAAGCGGCGTCACATCGTCAAACAGGTATCCGCGGCGAGCCGATGGTTTGTAGTTGTAGAACACGGGCAGATGGCCGGCCGAGCGCGGCACGCTGATGGGCAGCTTGCCGCCGGGGTTGTAATCGCCGAACAGAACGTCCGCCACCGCGCGGCCGGTTTCCTGGCCGAGATACCAGCATTCGAAAACGGCGGCCGCCTGTTCCGCCACCAGCTGGATGGAATTCGGCCGGCCATGGAACAGCAGCACGATGACCGGCTTGCCCGTGGCGGCGATGGCTTCCACCAGCTCCTCCTGCCTGCCGATGAGGTCGAGGTTGGGGCGGTCGCCCATGTGTTTGAGATTCCAGGCCTCGCGCGAGGTCTGCTCATTGCCGCCAATCGCCAGCACCACAACGTCGGCCTTGCGCGCGACCTTCACCGCTTCGTCGATGAGCTTGCGATCCTCCACAGGGTCGCTGGGAAGCACCTCGTCCTGCTGCCAGGAGCCAGGCTGGGTGATCCTGCAGCCTTCGCTATACAGCACCTTGACCTGCTTGCCGGCCCTGGCGCGGATGCCATCGAGAACCGTGACTTCGACCTTGGGCACGCCGCTGTAGCCGCCCAGCAGGCTGCGGTGCGCGTTGGGTCCGATGACCGCGATCGTTCCCAGGGAACGCAGATCGAGCGGCGCTACGCCGCCATCGTTCTTGAGCAGCGTAATCGAGCGGCGCGCCGCATCGAAGGCCAGCGCGCGGTGCGCGTCGCAGCCCACGACACTCTCCGCTTCCTGCGGATCCACATAGGGGTCGTCGAACAGGCCCATGCGAAACTTCCAGCGCAGCATCGGCTCGACCAGATCGTCGAGCTGCGATTCGCGGAGCGTTCCCTGGCGCACCAGCTCAACCAGGTGCAGGTAACAATCCGGTTCCGGAAATTCGATGTTGACGCCGGCCCGCACCGCCAGAGCGCACGCCTGCTTCTTATCCTTGGCCACAAAATGGCCGTGCGTGTCGGGGCGGTAGCCGAGTTCCCAGATCGCATAGTAGTCGGAAACCACGAAGCCATCGAAGCCCCAGTCGCGGCGCAGAATGTCGCGCAGCAGCCAGCGGTTGGCATGCGACGGCACGCCGTCCACTTCGTTATACGAGGCCATGACGCTGATCGCTCCGCCCTTGTGCAGCGCCTGCTCAAAGGGGTAGAGGAAGATCTCGCGCAGCACGCGCTCCGACACGTTGGCCGGAGCGCAGTTCATTCCGGATTCCGGCTGCCCGTGCGCAACGAGGTGCTTGAGGGTGGCGATGACGCGGGTTTTGTCCTGGAAGGAAGCGTCGCCCTGAAATCCGCGCACCGCGGCAATGCCCATCCGGGATGCCAGGTAAGGATCCTCGCCGTAGGTCTCTTCGACGCGGCCCCAGCGCGGGTCGCGCGCCACGTCCACCACGGGCGTCAGCGCCTGGTGAGCGCCGCGCAGCCGCGCCTCGAGCGCGGTCATGGTAAACAGCGATTCCACCAGCTCCGGATCGAAGGTGGCCCCCAAGGCGATCGGCTGCGGGAAGCTGGTGCCACCGACGGCGGCATGGCCGTGGAGGCATTCCTCGTGAAAGATCACCGGAATACCGAGACGGCTGTTTTCGACGAAGAACTTCTGTATCGCGTTGGTCAACTCCGCCGTGCCGCGCGCGTCCTTGCCGCCGCCGGCATCGCTCGGCCGACCCACCTGGCCGATGCCGCGCCCGTGCCGGAAGGCCTTCCTGGCTTTGGCGAGATCGAAGTTGCCGGCTGCGTCCACCAGCTTCGCAGCCTTCTCCTGCCAGACGCACATCATCTGGGCGGCCTTCTCCTCCAGCGTCATTCGCGACAGCAGATCGCGCACGCGCTTCTGCACCGGCAAATCGCGCTTGCGGAAGGGAGGCACGCTGGCGGCCTTGGCTTTAGTCGATCGTTTCATAGAGGCGGTTTTGTTTTTTCTGGCGGCAAATATTCGGGGACAACCGGGCCGGGCATGCCCGGCCTATACGGGCGGTCCAGGTCCACCGGCGGAACTCGACCACCGGTTTGCGAGCGAACGCCATGAGAGGCCGTTCAAGCGCGGGTTTGTTCTAGCCTCAAACTATAATCGGACGGCAAACGAAATTGCAAGGCGGGCTCGCGGAGACCGCCCGCCGCGCGCGGGCTCATGGGCAAACCCCGAAGTCCTTCTCGAGTACCAGAGCGACAGTGCCGCGCAGGCGCGCCACGCCGCCTTCGCGCGCCGGAATCAGTTGCGGCGCTACGCCGCCGGGCAGCACCTGCGCCAGGATTTCCGGCGCGATCACCGCTTCAAACCGCTTCCAGGACCGGGTGAGATCGCCGACCACGACGATGCGCTCCGGCGCAAATCCGGCGACCAGCATTCGCATGCCGCGGCCCAGGTAACAGGCCATCTTTGCAAGAGCCTCTTCGGCCCGCCGGTCACCCTGGTCGGCAAGACTGAGCAAATCGAGAAAGCTGAACCCGGCCGGCTGCGAGCCGGATTCGCCGTAGTAGCGCAGCGCGGCGCGATTGGATGCGAAGACCTCCCAGCAGCCGCGGCGGCCGCACTGGCAGAGCGGGCCTTGCGGGTCGAGCGGCACGTGGCCAAACTCTCCCGCCATTCCATTCACGCCGCGGACGATCTGGCCATTGAGGAGGATTCCGGTGCCGACGCCCTCGGAAACCGTGACCACCACCAGGTTGCGCACCTGCTCCATGTGGTCAAACCAGACGGCGGCCAGCGCGCAGGCGGTCGCGGCGTTTTCGATTTCCACTTCCAGGCCGGTTGCCTTCATGAGCGGAGTACGAATGTCCACGTCGCGCCATCCAAGATTGGGCGCGAACACAAGGCGATTCGTGCCGGGAATGTAGCGGCCCGGCACGCTGACGCCGATGCCCTCGATTTTGCGGCCGCGGCACGACGCGATAATGCGCTGGACGGCTTCGATGAGGCGGCCCAGCGTGAACTCCGCGTCCGGCGTGGTGGCGATCACCTCCTGTGAGATGAACCGGCCGTTGGCGTCCGCCACCGCGGCTGTGATCTGGGCCGGGCGCACGTCTACCCCGATCATCACCCGCTCGTCATTCAGCCGCAGGAACGTGGGCCGCCGCCCCCTGGGCAAGCGGACGGTGGGCCCGGTCAGCACCCAATTCTCCCCAATCAGTTGTTCGACGATCAGAGAGATGGTGCTGCGCTGCATGCCGGAAACACGCGCCAGGTCGGCGCGTGAAATGGGCTGCCGCGTCCGGATCAAATTGAGGACAATGCGGCGGTTGATGTCGCGAACCACCTCGCTCGATGCGCCCTGGGTCCGAGTTTTGTCAGTTGCCGGCATTCCGGTTCCGGTGCTGGCTGGGAAGTGCGGGCGCCCGGCGGGACGGGTTTACTGAACCTTCTTGCCGGCCCATTCGATGGCTTGCCCTTCATCGCCCGCCCGCTGCGAGGTCAGGTGCAACTGGTCTCCGCTTACCTTCCCTTTGTAGCTCAGTTTGAGTTCCGTCCCCTGCAAATCCGCGGTGATGCTGAACGACAGGTTGTCGCCGTCGATCTTGCCGTCGGTGATGGTGGACTTGCCCAGCATGGTGCTGGTGGTTTCGCCGGTGAGCTTGTTTCCGTCCACCTTAAAGACGAAGGTCCGTTCCATACTTCCGTTGGGGCCCTCCGCCGTCGCCTTCCAGGTACCGGCGACGTCCGCGGCCATCGCTGCTATCGCGAACGCCGCCATCAAAATCAAGGCACGCTTCATGGCGCCCATCCTTTCCCAATCATTTTGGCACCTTTCGCTCTTTTCGGCGGGGCGCCAGAAGCCGTGAGGCGGACCCCCTGGTCTGCGCGGGCGCATTCGCTCCGCCCAAGGGACCAGGCAGGCATCACCGCCGCGGCACGGATTGTGTCATGCTGTTCGGAAGCCACTCCATGAACCGCAGAGCCTTCATCGCATCCGCCGCGGCGGGCCTGGCCGCTTTGGCCGATGGACAGGAAGTGTCCGTAGCCTTCCCCAACCTGCGCCCCATGCTGGATGGCATCCAGCCGATCACCGACGAGGAGCGCCGCGCCCGGCAGGAGAAAGCGCGCCGGCTGATGCGCCAGCACGCCCTCGATGCGATTGTCTGCGAAGGCGGCGCCAGCATGTTCTATTTCACGGGCGTGCGCTGGAGCCAGGGCGAGAACGCGCTTGCCTGGGTTCTGCCGGCCTCCGGCGAGACGGCGTGGCTGGTCCCCGAAGCTGCCGGGGACAGCGCCCGGAAAGCGATCCGCATGGGTGGCGAAGTCCGCGCGTGGAACGCCGCCGCGGGCGTCTGCACCGCTCTGGCCCAGCTCCTGCGGGATCGCAAAGCGCGGCGCGCCGGCCTGGAGGAGCACGTCAGTTTCGCCGTCTTCGACGGTCTGCGGCGGGAGGCGCCGGGCGTGGAGCTGCTCAGCGCCGATCCCATCACCGTAGGCTGCCGCGTGATCAAATCGCCGGCGGAGATTGCCCTCATGCAGCGCGCCAACGACATCACCATAGCCGCTTACAAGGCGGTCTTCCCCACGATGCGCGAGGGAATGACCAACCACGAATTGAGCGCCAACGTGGCGGCGGCCTACCGCGCGCTCGGCGTGCAGGGCGACGCCATGGTGATTTTCGGTAAGTACACGGCTTTCCCACATGGCAGCATCCAGCCGCAGCAGTTGCGCGAAGGCGACATCGTGCTGGTGGACGATGGCTGCACGGTGGAGGGCTACCAGAGCGACATCACGCGCACCACGGTTTTCGGAAAGCCCACTGCCCGCCAGCGCGAGGTGTGGAACCTGGAGCGCAAGGCGCAGGACGCCGCGCTGGCCGCCTGCCGGCCGGGCGCGACTTGCGAATCGGTGGATGCGGCCGCGCGCCAGGTGCTGGTTGCGGCTGGATTCGGACCGGGCTACAAGCTTCCCGGATTGCCGCACCGCACCGGCCATGGCATTGGCCTGGAGGGTCACGAGTGGACCTACCTGGTGAAGGGCAACAAGACGCGCATTGAACCGGGCATGTGCTTCAGCGATGAGCCGACCATCGCCATCTACGGCGAGTTCGGCATTCGCCTGGAAGACTGCATGTACGCCACTGAGACCGGCGCCCACATGTTTACCGCGCAGAGCCCTGCCATCGATCAGCCGTTCGGATAAGACCCATGCCGCAATCCAACGACATCACACCGGCAACCTACCGCGAACGCGCCGCCAGGCTGCAGGACGCCATGAAGGAGTTCGGTCTCCAGGCCGTGGTGCTGGAACCCGGGCCGGCGATGACTTACCTGACGGGCGTGCGCTGGGGCAAGAGCGAGCGCACTTTCGCCGTGGTCCTGCCGGCCAAAGGCGAGCCGGTGTGGGTGGTGCCCGGATTCGAAGAGATGCGGGCGCGGGAGCTGATCCGCCCCGGCGACGAAATTCGCGCCTGGCAGGAAGACGAAAGCCCTTACGATCGCATTGTGGCGGCGCTGAAAGATCGCGGGGTCACGGGCAGAGTCGGCATGGATGATGCGGCCCGCTTCTTCGTTTTCGATGGCATCCGCAAGCTGGCTCCGCAACTGGACTACGTGAGCGCCACACGGGCGTTGAAATCCGCCGGCGTGGATCTGACGGCAACCCGCGGACGCGGCGCGCACTAACGCAAGTGGGGCAGGTCCCGGACCTGCGCCTCCCCGGCGTTTACCGCAGGCCGTGCCTGGCAGGTCGGGGACCTGCCCCAACTGCGCATTGTTATAGCTTCACCGCCAGCGCGATCCCGTCTCCCATGGTGGCGATGCTCAACGCGATGCGCTCATCCTTGTGGAGGCGCCGGCTGAATGCGCGGATGGCTTCCGTATCCGGGTCGCGGTCCGCGGGGTCGGCCACTGTGCCATCCCACAGGACGTTGTCGGCGGCGACGAGCCCGCCCTGGCGCACCAGCCGCAGCGCCCGCTCATAGTAGTGGACATAGTTCCCCTTGTCGGCGTCGATGAAAACGAAATCGAAACTGCCTTCCTGGCCCGACGCGATCAGCGCGTCCAGCGTACCGAGCGCGGGCGCCAGGCGCAATTCGATGCGGTCCTCCACGCCGGCTTCGCGCCACGTTTGCCGGGCGATGGCGGTGTACTCTTCGCTCACGTCGCAGGCGATGAGCTTGCCGCCCGGCTGCAGGCCGAGCGCAATCCAACTCGAGCTGTAGCCCATGAAGACGCCGACCTCGATCGCCTTGCGAGCGCCCGTCAACCGCGCCAGCACGTGCAGAAACTGGCCTTGCTCGGGCCCGATCTGCATCGACGCGTGCGGGTGGCTTTCACTCGATTCCCGGACTTTGCGCAGCGCCTCCGGCTCGCGCAGGGTGACTTCAGCGACGTAGGCCAGCAAAGAATCGGTGAGCGGGGTCTGGACGCGGGACATGGGGCATATTCTATCCCAGACGCAGATCGCCAATCACCCTTTCAGCAGCCTGCCGCTATACTGGGGACGCTATGCGCCGCGCGCCAATCGTTTTGCTGCTTGCCTCGCCCCTGTTTGCCCAGTCGATTCAGTTCTCCGAAGCACGCCGCGTCTTTCTGCTGACCACCAGCCAGAGTTCGTATGCGCTGGGGATCGCTCCTGACCGTTCGCTGAGAAACATCTATTGGGGAGCGCCGTTGTGGAACCTCGCCGATTTGCCGGCCCTCACGCCGGCCCGCGAACTATCTTCGTTTGACCCGCGGCAGATGATGGAGAACGAAGAGTTCCCCGGGTGGGGCGGGACGCGCTATTACGAGCCGGCACTCAAGATCGCCCGCGAGAACGGCGATCGCGACCTGGTGCTGCAGTATGTCTCTCACCGGATCGCGCAGAACGATCTCGAAATCTCCCTCAAGGACATCCGCGACCGGATCGAGGTGACGCTGCACTACCGCGCCTATCCGGAGTACGGCATCATCCGCCGCTCCGCCACGGTGCGCAACGGCACCGAGCACAGCCTCTCGGTGGAAAGCGCGCAGTCCGCGGCGTGGTACATGCCCGCCGGAACCGGCTACCAGCTCAGTTACCTCACCGGCCGCTGGGCCGCCGAAACACAACTGGTGCGCGAGCCCATCCACGAAGGCATGAAGGTGCTGGAGAGCCGCAAGGGCCACACCAGCCACGGCTTCAATCCCTGGTTCGCGGTAGATCCGGGCGACGCCACTGAGGAATCCGGGCGCGTCTGGTTCGGCGCGCTCGCCTGGAGCGGCAACTGGCGCATCACCGTCGAGCAGACGCCATATCGCCAGGTCCGCGTCACGGGCGGCTTCAATACCTTCGACTTTGCTTATCCGCTTCAGCCCGGCGAATCGCTCGACACGCCGGCGTTTTATGGCGGCTTCTCAGCCGGCGGTTTCGGCGGCGCGTCGCGCCTGCTGCACCGCTTTGAGCGCGAGCAGATTCTCCCCGGCGGCAAATCCGCGCGGCTTCGCCCGGTGCTCTACAATTCCTGGGAAGCCACCGGGTTCGATGTCAATGAAGGCGGCCAGACGGCTCTGGCCGACAAGGCCGCCACGCTGGGCGTCGAGCTGTTCGTGATGGATGACGGCTGGTTTGGCGCGCGCAACAACGACCGCGCCGGCCTCGGCGACTGGGTGGTCAACCCCAGGAAATTCCCCAACGGCCTGAAGCCGCTCATCGATCACGTCAACTCGCTCGGCATGGATTTTGGCCTCTGGGTCGAGCCGGAAATGGTCAACGCCGACAGCGATCTCTACCGCACCCATCCCGACTGGGTAATTCACTTCGACGACCGGCCGCGCAGCGAGCTCCGCACCCAAATGGTCCTCAACCTCGCCCGCGACGAGGTGCGCGAGTACATCTTCGGTGTTCTCGACAAGCTGGCCACCAGCTATCCCATCCGCTATTTGAAGTGGGATATGAACCGGCCGATCTCTGAGCCCGGGTGGCCCGAAGCCGGTCCCATCGAAGAGCGCAAACTCTGGGTGGCTTATGTGCGGAATCTGTATCAGATCATCGATCGCCTGCGCGCCAGGCACCCGCGCCTCGAAATCGAGTCCTGCTCCGGCGGCGGCGGCCGGATCGATCTGGGCATTCTGCAGCGCGTGGAAGAAGTCTGGGCGTCGGACAATACGGACGCCTTCGATCGGCTGCGCATCCAGGAGGGCTTTTCGCAGGCGCACACGGCGCGGATCATGTCGGCGTGGGTCACCGACAGCCCCAATTGGGTCGACGGGCGCGCCGTGTCGCTGTCGTATCGTTTCCTGGTGGCGATGCAGGGCGCGCTCGGGATCGGCAGCAATCTGAACCACTGGACGGACGCGGACTTCGCTCTCGCCAGGAAACTCGTGGCCCTGGACAAGCGCATCCGCGCCACCGTGCAGAATGGCGATCTCTACCGCCTGTTCTCGCCGCGAACGGGCGAGTTGACGGCCAACCAATACGTCGGCGCCGGCGGCAGGCAGGCCGTGCTGTTCGCCTTCCGGCACTCGCAGCAATACAACACGCCCGCCGCCACCATCCGCCTGCGCGGCCTCGATCCACGCGCCATGTACCGCATCGAGTCGATGGACAACAAACTGGTCGAAAAGCAGCTCCAGCTCAGCGGCGCCTACCTCATGGAAGCCGGTCTGAATCTCAACCTGCGCGGCGACTTCGACGCCACGGCCCTGGTGCTGGAGCGGGCCGATTAGCCCGCCCGGTGCGTCCCGGCGCGCCCGCCCACGGCAATCCTGACCGCCGTTGTATGATCGTGGCAGGAGGGCCGCCAATGGCTTACCGCCCCGTTCGCCGCCGCATCCGCGACAGCTGGACTACACTGAAGCGCTGGTTCCAGCGCGCAGAACCCGAGGCGCCGGAGGATCCCTACGCCTACGTCGGGGCGCCCAAGAAGCCGCGCACGCCGCCCCGCAGCGCCGCCGCGAAGGCGGAGCCCTAGGATCGATTCGCGGTTTCGAGTCGGGAATCCATGGACAAACCTATTGCCGCCATCACCGGCGCATCCGCCGGCATCGGATCCGTATTCGCGCGTAAACTCGCCGCGCAGGGCTACAACCTGCTGCTCGTCGCCCGCCGCCAGGACCGCCTGCAGCAACTGGCCGCGGAGCTGGAGCACGCCCATCAGATCCACGTGGAAACCTGCGAAGCCGATCTCTCCGTGCCGGACGATATGGACCGCGTTGCGGCGCGCCTGGCCGCCGAATCGCGCCTCGACCTGCTGGTGAACAACGCCGGCTTCGGCGTCAAGGGCCGGTTCTATGAGGCGCCGCTCGACGACCAGCTCAAAATGCACCGCCTCCACATCGGCGCCATCCTGCGGCTGACGCACGCCGCGCTGGGCGCGATGGCGGCGCGCGGCCGCGGCGCCATCATCAACGTGGCTTCGGTGGCCGGCTTCACGCGCAGCCCGGGCAGCGTCAGTTATTGCGCCACCAAAGCCTGGGTCAACGCGTTCACCGAAGGACTCTACCTGGATTTGAAATCCACCGGCTCGCCGGTGGTGGTGCAGGCGCTCTGCCCCGGCTTCACCTACAGCGAGTTTCACGACGTGGCGGGTATCGAGCGGTCGTCGATTCCGAAATCGTATTGGATGAGCGCCGAGTCTGTCGTGGATGCTTCCCTGGCCGGCCTTCGCCAGCGCAAACTGTTTGTGGTGCCGGGATGGAAGTACAAGCTGATTGTCGGGCTGGTCAACCGCATTCCGCAGCGATTGCGGCTGGTGCTGGAATCGAGGGCCCCGCACAATCGGGCGCGCCTGCCGGAACGGGGCTAACCCGGCTAGTGCATGATCTCGAGGAAGGCGCCGGTGGTGGCGTCCACATAAACCGAGAAGCCCGACGTGCCCACCGACTCTCCCCAGATCACGCGCCAGGCGGGATGCGCGAACCGGCTCGATTTCTCCAGCAGGAAGAGCACGGGCTTGCCGGGATTCTTCTTCTCGTACGCATCCTCCTTACCCTTCGCCGTGGCCAAGGCCGCGTCGGTATCGATCTTGACGTCGGAAATCAGGAAAGGCGTGGTCTCGCCGTGCGCGTTTGATCCTTCGCTGCCGGCGAAGACGCCCTTGTGGATGTTGGGCTCCTGATCGAGCGCGTACCAGGTGAACGAGTGGGACGCGGCTCGCTGCTCGGAGGTGAAGATGGCCTCCCAGCCGCCGGACTTGCCGGGCTCGTCCGGGACGCCGTCGAGGCGCACGCTATCCAGTTTCAGCACCGCCACGTCGGGGGCCCAGGTGCGCGCCACCTGGTACATCTTGAACAGGGCACTTTGGCCGGAGGCCAGTTCGGGCTTGGCCTCTTCTTTCTTGGCAGCCGGCGCCGCGGGCTGCTCCGAGCAGCCTGCGAGAAGAATCCCGCCGGCCAGGATGGTGAGGAAAGTTCGCATGTTGAAACAGCTATTCTAACCAATCAGCGGCGCCCGTGCCTGCGCGCGCCGGCCGGCCCGTTTAGAACAGCAGTTTCAACGCCAGCTGGAACAGCCTCGGTGAGCCCGCCTGCAGGATCTGGCCGAACGCGGGAGACTCCAGGTCGTTCTCGGGCAGTCCGAAATTCGGATGATTGAGCAGGTTGAAACACTCCGCCCGGAATTGCACGCGCTTGGTCTCATTGATCCTGAAGTACTTGAACAACGAAAGGTCGACCTCTTGGATGCCCGGACCGCGCACCACGTTGCGGCCCTCATTGCCGAACTGGCCGGCCTGGGTTTGCGGGTTCAGCTGCAGAAAGGGCGCGCGGCTTACCCATTCGGTCGGGATGTGCGGCTGCCCCGCATTTGGATTGGAGATCAGGTCGGGTCGGCTGGAGTAGAAGCCGCTGATTTCGGGCGCGCTGCCCTGTAGGGAAACGTCAGCGCTGTCGTAAACCGTAAACGGCGTGCCGGTGGAGAGGCTGGTGATGGTGTTCATCTGCCAGCCGTTGGTCAGGAAGGCCGCAGCGCGCGATGCATTGCGCCAGCCGGGCAACGCCCAGGTGCCGCTGAAGACGAAGCGGTGGGTGGCATCGAACAGCGACGGGCCGTGCTCAGCCGCGAGGTCGAACGGGTTTTGTGCCAGATCGTTCTCGCCCGCCACCAGCGTCGGCGCCGAACCGGCGACGTTGAGGGTCGAGATATAGTCGAGGCTCTTCGAATACCAGTAAGAGACCAGGAAACTCAAGTCGTGCGCGTACTGCCGCGAGAAGGCCACTTCCAGCGCATGGTAGGTGGAACTGGAGTCATCGGCGAGCAAGCCTACCGATCCGTAATTGCAGACGCCGGAGGCGTTGCAGGTGGTGTACTCGCGGATTTCGCTGTTGTTATTCGCATTGACACCCGGTCCGTAAATGCTGGGGTTCGCTTCGATGAAGCGCGGCAGGTGCGTTCCCTTGTTGCCTACGTAGCGAATGTCGAACAGATAGTCTTTGGCGATCGCGTGCTCGATGGAGAGGTTCCAGTTCTGCGAGTACGGAGGCAGCATGCCCGATTGCACGGTAAGCACGGTGGCCGGCGCAACGAAGTTGCCCGTGCCGAAGGGGCTGGGACCGCCGCCATAGGGATTGGCGATGCTGAATCCAGGACCGGGCAGTTGGTACGCCTGGGTCCATGGAAGCGCGCTGATGGACGCCTGCAGAGGCCCTCCGGTGCCGTTGGTGAAGCCATCGTAGAAGATGCCGTAGCCGGCGCGGACCACGGTCCGGTTATCGCCGAATGGATTCCAGGCCAGGCCGACGCGCGGCATGAATTCGTGATAGTCGACGGCAGCGATGCCCGCGGGCACGCCCGGGTCGCCGGGGAAGAGCAGCCCTACGGGCGCGTTCGGATAGACCGTCGACTGCTTCCCGGGATCCCAGGCGTTCATCCGGTTCCGGATATCGACGTAGGGTGTGTTCACGTCGTAGCGCAGGCCGAAGTTGAGAGTCAAGCTCTGGCTGATGTGGTACTCATCCTGCGCATACCCGGCCGCGACCCACTTGCGAAGGCCGCGGTCGAACTCGCCGCCGCCCTGGAAGAACTGAACGGACTGCCCCAGCAGAAAGCTGGCAAAGGAATCGCTTGCGGGAAAAGGAGCGAAGACGAAGAAGCCGTTGGTGGCGATCCCGAACAGGACATTGATCTGCTCGCGAGTCAGGTCGGCGCCGAACTTCATGTTGTGGCGGCCGCGGGTCATGGCGATGGAGTAAGACCCCTGAAAGTCGTTCTGATAGGTGTTCTGCGGCCCGACGATCGGATTGCCCAGCGACGCGTAGCCGCTCACGATGAGGTAGGGAACGCCCTCGTTCAACCCGAGAGTTGGCTGGTATTGGAAGCCGAGGTCGCTGCCTGGCGTGTGATTCACCGCTTGTCCGTTGAGGAACACGTTGCGGAAAACGGACGCGCGGACGGTTTGTACCGTTTGCGGCGAGATGAGGTGGACCCAGCTGGCAGTGCCGGAATTAGTCACGATGTTGTCTTTGACGGGAAAACCGGGCACGCCGGCTCCGGCGATGGGCAGAGGATCGAGCTCGCCCAGCGACGACGTGGAGAACCGCCCGAAGAGCTGGTCGCTGGCGCCAAAATAGTGATCCAGCCGGAATCCGCCCTGGTTGTAGTTGGTCGACCCGAGCTGGGTGGATTCGAACACGTTGGTGCCGATATTGGGCAGCGGGTACAGTTTCGCCGCCTGTTGGGCGATCGGATCCTGCATGTACGACGCGATCATGTTGCCGGGAAACGGCTGGCCGGTGAAATAGTTGATGAGAGGAACCGGCTGTCCGGTGGCGGGGTCGGTCAGGCCGGAGAAATCGCCGGTGCGCTCGGCGGCGGTGGGAACAATCGCGGCCTGGGTTTCGCCCGCGGAATTGCGCTGCCCTTCGTAGTAGAGGAAGAAGAAATCCTTGTCCTTGCGAATGGGTCCGCCCAGCGTGGCGCCGTATTGATTGCGATGCAGAGGCTCGGTCTGGGAAGCGAAGAAGTTGCGCGAATCCATGGCGTTGTTGCGCAGGAACTCGTAGACGTCGCCGTGAAAGCCATTGCTTCCCGACTTGGTCACCACCGAGGTTGTGGCTCCACTGGTCTCGCCGTACTCGGGGGGAGCGTTGAGGGTAAGAATGCGAAACTCATTCACGGCGTCCACAGGCGTGCGCAGAGCGTACCCGCCATTCACGCTGTCCACGTTGCTGGCGCCATCGAGCAGGTAGTTATTGGATTCCGGGCGCTGCCCATTGACGGCGTAAGCCTGGCCGCTGCGCGCAATGCCTCCCGCCTCGGCCAGGCCCGAGGTCATGGGTGCGACTCCGGGCTGCAGCAGGCCTAGCTGCGTCAGGTCGCGTCCGTTCAGAGGAAGGTCAACCGCCTGGAGCTCGGAAACGACATTGCCGAGGGTCTGGCTGGTATCCACCGTGGCGCCGGTGCCGCTGACGTTCACCTCGCTGTGTCCGGTTGCCACTTCCAGTTTGAGGGGGACCCGGACCGTGCGGCCGATATCGATGCGGATGGCCGACGATGTATAGGGTGCGAAGCCAACCGCGGTCGCGCGCAAGTCGTACTCGCCAGCCGGCAGGAACGAGAAGTGAAACACGCCTTCCCGCGTGGTGAGCTGTTTGGTGCTGAAACCTGTTTCATGGTTGGTGACCGTGACCGCGGCGGCCGACACCACCGCGCCCGACGCGTCTCTGATATCACCTTCCAGCACGCCGACCGGATCCTGTGCATGCGCGCACCAGCCTAGTGACAGCAGGAGTATGGTAGAAAGCTTCCCTGAGTGCATAGTTTGGACGATTCTACGGGTGCGGGCGAGGCTGAACAATAACGGAAACCCATTAGAAGGCGTAAACAAGCGGAGCCGGCTAGTTGATTTCAATTACTGGCGGCGCGCCCTGGGCTGGTATATTCTCAGGAGATCATGTCTTTCCTCAAGGCCGGCGCGATGGTGCTGGCCGCCTGCGGATTGCTCTATGGGGCACTGACCGCGGCGCTGTATTGGACGATGCACCAGCCGCTGGACCGCTTCGGCGCCGTCATGCGGCACATGCCAGATGCGGCGATGATGGTGCTGCCATTCCGGCCGCTGTGGATGTCGGCGCGCGCGGGGCACCTCGAGCCGGGAGAACCGGCGCCGGACTTCGATTTGCCGGTGGTGGATCACAGCCGCCGCGTCCGGATCTCCGACGAGTACCGGAACCGGCCGGTGGTGCTGATCTTCGGCAGCTACAGTTGACCGCCATTTCGCCGGGAGGTTCCCGAGCTCAACCGCTTGTACGACCAATACCGTGAGCAAGCGGCTTTTTACATCGTCTATATCAAGGAAGCTCACCCTGTGGATCTGTGGCAGACACCCTCCAATGAGCGGGACCATGTGCTGCTGCACTCGCCGCGCACCGATGCCGACCGGTTTGACAACGCCAGCCTCTGCGTCCGGAACCTGGGCATCCACATTCCGGCACTGATCGATAGCCTGGAGGATCGGACGGAGCTTGCCTACACAGGCTGGCCTGAGAGGCTGTACGTGATCGATCGGGGCGGACGGGTCGTGTATAAGTCGGCGGCCGGCCCTTACGGTTTCTTGCCGAAGGAAATGGAAGTGCACTTACGGGAACTCTTGGATAAGTCGGCGGCAAGCACTAAGTAGGGCCCGCTGATCGCTACACCCCCAATAACTTCAGTTACTCGTATTTTAGTGCCGAGACCGGATTCACGCGTGCGGCGCGCCACGCCGGCACACCGGCAGCGATCAAGGCCACCAGACCGAGTAACACGGCCGCGCCCGCGTAGATCAGCGGATCCGAGGCCTTGATGCCGAAGAGCTGCGACTCGATCAGCCTTCCGGCGGCCAGCGCGGCAGCCAGGCCGATGGCGATGCCGATCGCGGCCAGGCGAACCGCGCCCAGCAGCACCAGGCGAAGCACATCCGCCGGCACCGCGCCCAGCGCCATCCTCACGCCGATCTCTCCGGTGCGCCGCGCCACGGAATAAGCCATGACGCCGTAGAGCCCGATGGCGGCCAGCAGCGTCGCCAGAACCCCGAACGACGCGGACAGAATGGCGATCAGACGCTCCGTATAAAGCGATTCGCGAATCCGCAGTTCGACGGTCTTGATTTTGACGGCCGGCAAATCGACGTCGGCCTCCCTCGTCACCTGGCGGACGGCGGCGGCCATGCGCCCGGGATCGCCCGCGGTACGCACATAAAACGCCAGCCGCGCCGGATGGTCCCATTGCAGGTACGGAGTGTAAATCGTCTCCTGGGCAGGCTCGCGCACATCGTCCCGGCTGTCGGCCACCACGCCCACAATCTCGCGGTCGAACTTGGGCGGCGTACTGGCGCCGAACTCCAAGCGGCGGCCAATCGGGTTTGCGGCGCCGAAGTAGCGTTTGACGAATGTCTCATTCACCAGAACCGTTTTCGGCGCTGCGGCCGAATCGCGGTCGGTGAATTCGCGCCCGGCGCGCAGCGGGATGGCCATGGCGCTGAAATATCCCGGGCTGATGGCGATGCGCGTGGCGCCTGTGTACTCTTCCTTGCCTGCGCGGTAGCCTTCCACGGTGATGTTGCCGCCGGTCTTGCTACCCGAAAACGGTCCACCATCGGCCGCTGCGACACCCACCACATTCGGCATGGAAGACAGCCGCAGCTGCAGGTCGTGATAGAAAGCCGCGGCGGCCGGCGCCTGGGGGCGGTCGAGGGTGGCGTTGAGGGAAAACATCAGGAGCTGGCTCGGCCGGAATCCCAAATGAGCGTTCAACAGGTTGGCCGCGCTGGAACTGAACAGGCCTGCGCCCGCCACCAGCAGGAGGGAGAGCGCGATCTGGGCGGCGACCAGCACCTGGCGCAAGCGGGCCGGCCGGCCGCCGGATGCGACGTTGAGCGCCTGGTCCTTCAGGGTTGGCGCCAGGTCGGGGCGCGTCGCCTGCAAGGCCGGCAGCAGCGAGAACAGCAGGCCACAGGCGAGAGAAATGCCGAAGGTGTAGAGGAGCAAAGGAAGATCCAGGCTGGCGGTGAGCCATCCGCCGGCCTCCTGGCGCGGCAGGATGCTGAGCAGCGCCGCCGTGCTCCAGTGTTCCACCAGCAGGCCGGCCATCCCGCCCGCCAGCGCCAGAATGAGGCCTTCGAGCAGCAGTTGCCGCACCAGGGCCGCGCGGCGCGCGCCCATCGCCAGCCGGATGGCGATTTCGCGCTGCCGGCCGGTGGCGCGCGCCACCATCAAGCCGGCCACGTTGGCGCAGGCGATCAGCAGCACCAGCGCCACCATCGCGATCAGCACGCGAAGCGGTTTTTCCCACTTGTCGCGCAGCTCCGCGATGCCCTGCGCGGCAGGGCGCAAGGCGGCGCGCTGGTCAAGGAAGCGCTGCCGGTCGCGCTGATCGGGGATATCGCTTCTCTGCGCCAGTTCGTTCGCAACGGCGGCGTGGTAGGCAACATCGCTGGCGGCCTGTGCGCGCCGCAGGCTCTCGCCCGGCTTCAGGCGGGCGAAGAGGTTCAGCCAGCGGGTGGTGCGGTCGGTAAGCACGTCGAAGTTGGCAATCAGCGACCGCTCCATGGTGAGCGGTACGAAAATGTCGGGCGAATTACCCTGCGTCAAACCGTGGAACCCCGCGTCGGCGATGCCGATCACCGTGAACGGCTGGCCGTTCAATGCGACTGTCTGGTTCAGCACCGCGGGGTCCGCGCCGAAGTGGCTCCCCCAGAAAGCGTGGCTGAGCACGACCACCGGGAACGAGCCCGGCGCGCCTTCATCGGACGCAGCCAGCGTGCGGCCGAGCGCGGCGCCGACACCGAGCGTTTCGAAGAAATTGCCCGATACCAGCTCGGCCTGGGCCGATTCCGTATTTCCTTTCCAGGCAAGGCGCACGCCGGCGCTGCCGCGCGCCAGGATGCCGGAGAAGGCCGGGTCGGAGGCGCGCAAGTCGCGGTAGAGCGGAGAGGAGAAGACCGATTCGTTGTTATCGCTGGAGCTCGATCCCTGCGCCTGGTAGTCGGTGTGCACCACCACCAGCGATTCCGGGTCGTGCACGGGCAGCGAGCGCAGCACCACCTGGTTCAGCAGCGAGAAAATCGCGGTATTGGCGCCGATGCCCAGCGCCAGCGAAGCCACCGCGGCCGCCGCGAACAGCGGGCTCCGGAGCAGGGAGCGAAGCGAGTAAAGAAGATCCTTCCACATGATGATAGTCTGACGCGCGGCGCGACAAAACGTTGACGGCAGGTTAGAAAGAACTTTCCGTCACAGTGGCGCAGCCCCCCGGCCTGCGTAAGAACTGCCGTCCTTACTTGCCCATCACCGCGCAGCCAACCCGCCGCATCCACGCGAGTTCGTCTTCGCTCATCGGGCCTAACCGAAGCGCCTCCAGGGCGTGCTCCATTTGCGCCGCGTCTTTGGGGCCGGTCATGCACACATCCACTTCCGGCCGCGTCAGCACATAGCGGTAGCAGTCGGCAGCGGTCGGGGCGCGCTCGCCCTTGGGCACGGCATGGGAACCGATGACGCCCTGCAGGGACGCTGTGCCAAGCAGTTGGCCCCAACTGGTGGCGGTGAATGCGACCAGACCTGCCCGGCCGCTCGCAGGCAGGTGCGGAAAAATGTCGGTTTCAGCGCCGGGGTGCGCCGCGTTGTAACGGAAATGTACGATATCGAAGTCGCTGCCGGCCGCGATTCCCGGCACCAAAGTGCGGGTGTGCGTCGAAACCGCCAGGTGCCGCACCAGGCCTCGCGCCTTGAGCCGCCGCGCCGCATCGAGAATCCGCGGCGCTACCGGCCGGTTCCACATGCCGAGCAGCAGCACATCGGTGTAATCGAAGCCCAGGGTCCGCAGCGCGCGCTCCAGGCTCCAGCCCATCAGCGCCGCCGCCCGCGTGTACGACTGGATCACGAGCTGGAACTGGTCGCGCCGCGGCGCGAGGCGGCGCAGCCCGGCGCCGAAGGAATCGCGCCGCCGGCTGCCCCAATAAATGTAGTTCACGCCCTGCTCGAACGCGCGTTCCAGCGCGTCGCCCGGCACGCCGTAGCTGGCGGATACCCCCAGGCGGGTCACTTCGCGCCCGGTCCTGCCCAGCACCGCGCGCGTGAAACTACTGGTTCCGGTCACTACGGCCATGATACTGCGGTAGGACCGACCATCGCCTTTTGTGGTCTGTCAAACTTCGGCAAGATAACCCTGACAGACGACACAAACCGATCGTCTGTCCCACCGGCCATCACTTGGCGTTCTTCTTGCCCGAGCCCTGCTTGAGCGGGTCCGGGGCCTTGCAGCCGAGTTCCTTGGAGAGAATCGCGACCAGACGCGCCAGCACCCTGGTGCGCGCCCAGTATTTGTCGTTGCCTTCCACGAGTGTCCAGGGCGCCGTGCGCGTGCTGGTCTTCACCAGCATCTCTTCCACCGCCTCCTCGTAGACGCCCCATTTCTTGCGGTTGCGCCAGTCCTCGTCGGTCAGTTTCCAGGCTTTGTAGCCGATGGCTTTGCGCTCTTCGAAGCGGCGCAGCTGCTCCTCGCGCGAGATGTGGATCCAGAACTTGGCGAGGATGGTGCCGAAATCTTTCACCTGGCGTTCGAAGGAATTGATCTCCTTGTAGGCGCGCTGCCAGGCTTCCTCGGCCGCGAAGCCCTCCACGCGCTCCACCAGAACGCGGCCATACCAGGAGCGGTCGAAGATGGCGATCTGGCCGCGCTCGGGGACGCGCCGCCAGAAGCGGTAGAGGTAGTGGCGCGTCTTGTCTTCGCCCTGCGGCGCGGCGATGGGATAGACGACGTATCCGCGCGGGTCCAGCTTTTCCGTGATCCGCTGGATGGCCCCGCCTTTTCCGGCGGCGTCCCAGCCTTCAAACAAAATGATTACGGGACGTTTTTGCAGGTATACCTGGTAACCCAGTTCGCGAAGCTCAATCTGGCGCCGCGTCACATCGCGGACGTAATCCTTGCGGCTGAGTTTCCGCGTGAGATCGAGGGTTTCGAGCATCAGAGCCTTCCCTTCGCCATCGAGTCCATGGCCTCCCGCAGCTCCGCGTCCTTGGCGGCCGCAGCGGGGGTTTCGACGGCGCGAGGCGGCGCAGCGGTGCCCAGCCGCTTCTCCAGCGCGGCTACGATGGCGTCGAAGATGCGTTTGCGCGCATACCACTTGGAGGTGGCTTCGACGATGGCCCAGGGCGCAAACTCGGATTCGGTCAACTCCAGCATCTCCTCGATCGCGGTCACGTATTCGCCGTATTTCTTCTGACGGACCCAGTCTGCGTCCCTGACCCGCCAGGCTTCGAGCGGATCGGCTTGGATGGCGCGGAACCGCTCCCGCTGTTCCTTCTTCGAGATGTGGAGGAAGAACTTGAGGATCACCGTGCCGTCGTCGGCCAGCATGCGCTCGAACTCGACGATATCGCGGTAAGCCTGGCGCCATGCCTTCTCGGGAATGGTGCGCTCCACGCGCTCGTCCAGCACGCGGTAGTACCAGCTCCGGTCGAAGATCACCATTTCGCCCCGGTTCGGCGCCTTCAGCCAGAAGCGCCACAACCAGGGACGCTGCTGTTCATAGGTTCGCGGTGCGGTGATGGGATAGAGCTTGAAACCGCGCGGATCCAGGCGCTGCGTCAAAGCGGAAATGGCCGTGCCCTTGCCGGAGGCGTCCCAGCCTTCGAAGACGATCACCGCCGGCACGCCCTGGTCCCAGCAGGCCTTTTCCAGATCATAGAGGCGATGCTGCACCGCCGGCAGCGCCCGCTTGTACTCTTCCCTCGAGAGCTTCTTCTTGAGATTGATGTTCTCGAGCATGGCTCCAGCTCCATGTTAGTGCACGGCAGGGCAGGTTACTCGCGGAACAAATCGGGCGAAATCGGGGGGCAGCAGACGCCAGGCGTTGCTTCTGGCGTGTTGCGGGTGACGCCGCGGAACGAGTCTTCCGCCTGGGCGCGGGGTCTTCGACGGTGGACTTGTGCTGTAATACCACTGTGAAAACGATCCTTTCGTTGTTGCTTCTGGCCGCGGCTGCGGCGCATGGCGCGGAACTGCTGGCCTTTTCCGGAGCCTACACCGACAGCGGTGGCGGCAAGGGCATCTCCGCCTACCGTTACGACACCACTTCCGGCGCGCTGAAGCCGGGCGGATTGGCGGTCGAAACCGCGAGCCCTTCGTTTCTCGTAGTGGATGCCAGCGGCCAGTTTCTCTATGCCGTGAATGAGACGGACAAGGGTATGGTCAGCTCCTTTTCGATCGATCGCGCGGCGGGCAAGCTGACGCTGGTCAACCAGGTTTCTTCCAAGGGCGGCGGGCCCTGCCATCTGGCGCTCGATGCCACGGGCCGATGGCTGGCGGTGGCGAACTACGGTACCGGCAGCGTGGCGGTGCTGCCCGTCGGCGCGGGCGGCAGGCTGGGCGAAGCGGCCGCCTTTGACCAGCATCACGGCTCCGGCGTCAACCGCGCCCGGCAGGAAGGACCGCACGCGCACGAAGCCGTTTTCTCACCCGACAACCGGTACCTGCTGGTGCCGGACCTGGGCCTGGACCAGGTGCTCGTTTACCGGTTCGACGCGGCCACCGGTACGATCAAACCGAACGACCCGCCGTTCGCCGTGGTGGCGCCCGGGTCGGGCCCGCGTCATCTGGTTTTTCATCCGAACGGGAAAGTGGTGTACGTGCTCAGTGAGATGGCTTCCACCGTCACGGCCTTTCGTTACGATGCGGCGAAGGGCGCGCTGCAGGAGTTTCAGGCGCTGAGCGCGCTGCCGGCCGGTTTTCACGGCGCCAGCACGACCGCGGAGATCGTCGTGAACGCCGCGGGCAGCGGTGTTTACGCCTCCAACCGGGGGCACGACAGCATCGCGTTCTTCCACATCCAGCCGGAACTGTTTCGTCTGACGCCGGCCGAGCACACCGCGACGCTGGGCAAAACTCCGCGCCACTTCACGCTGGATCCGGATGGCAAATTCCTGCTGGTGTCCAACCAGGATTCGGGCAGCATCGTCGTGTTTCAGGTCCATCCCCGGACCGGCGAGTTGACGCCAACCAAGCACAAACCGGTGGAGCAGCCGAAGCCGGTGTGCCTGGTTTTTGTGAAGTAGGGGCGAGGGAACTGACCTGCTCGAGTGCCGGCAACCGCTCCCTGACGGTCGCGGCTCCGATACGCGCCGGAGGTTTGAGAATCGTGAGCGCGCAAAGGGATGAAAAGCCGAGACGACTCTCGGCTCAGCCGGCTTGACAGCCGGCGCCACGCGGCGCTCGGGTCAGATGCGGCTTCGGAGCCGCGATTGGCGAGCCCTATCCGGCGGGCTCAAAGCAACCTGAAATTCACTTCCACCTCGGCGGTGCATGGGACCGGTTTGCCGTTGCGGAAGGCGGGGCGGAAGCGCCAGCGGCCAACCGCGTCCATGGCGCGTTCCTCCAGGCCGAAGCCGAGGGGCCGGCGGACGCGGATGTTGCGCGGGCGGCCGCTGGCGTCAATCTCGACGACTAAGACCACGGTGCCCTGGACCTTGCCCTTGCGCGCTTCTTCGGAATAGGCGGGCTCGGGCTTGAAGAGCGCCACCGGCGCGGTAAAGATGCCGCGCCCGCCCTGAGTGTCGGGACTGCCCACACCACTGTTGTTGCCAGGGCCGGCGCCGGGGCCTTGGCCAGGACCAACGCCGCCGTCGGCGCCGGTGCCGATACCGCCGTTGGTGCCGGGCCCGCCGGATTTCGTGCCGAAGATGCCCGTTGGGTCGCCCCATTGGTCGACGTTGACCACGGGCATGGGCGCGTCGGGCGGCGCCAGAATGGTGGGCTCGACGGGCAGCCTGGGATCGAGGTTGCGGATCTCGATCACTGGGGGCGTGAAGACGCGCAAGGCCGGGCGCGGCAAACGGCCGAGCTGCGGCGGAGCGGCTTGGTTCTGGCCGCCTCCTCCGCCGTGGTCGGGGGCGGGCGGCAGGAAGACGAGATCGCGCGCCGCGAGCAGCATCGGGCGCACGAGCGCGATGGGCGGATTCGTGCCGGTGGTGGCGAACAGGATCAGCGCGATGGCGGCTGCGTGAAGCAGCAGCGAGTAGAAAGTGGAGCGAGTGGGTGAACCAGTCATGGCTGTGCACCTGCCGCAGCCGCTGGTGCAGATGAGAGGCCGTTTCGCAGGTGCTTTGTTCAGAGCGCCAGCGCCGGCGCGGCGCGTGGAGCGGCGAGAAACACTGTGCCCGGCAGGGAACGGTTGCGGAAGCTTGACAATTGAGCCATCCGAGTGAATACTGATTCGTTGCCGGAAGCACATGCCTTCCGGGCCGCGACCCTGAGGGAGCGGTGGTTGTAGTTACGCGGCGAATTCTCCAGGAGGTGTCCGACTCAATGTGGCAGAAACTTCTCGCAACCCGCAACAGTTTCCCGCTCGGGCTGGTGCGGCTGGTCCTCGGCGTAGTGATGTTTGCGCACGGCGCGCAGAAGATGCTGGGCTGGTTCGGCGGCTACGGCATTACCGGAACCATGGGCTTCTTCAGCCAACTGGGAATCCCGGCGCCGTTTGGCTACCTGGCAATCGCGGCCGAATTCTTCGGCGGCCTGGGGTTGATTCTCGGGTTTCTGAGCCGCATCGCCGCGTTTGGGGTGCTGTGCAACATGGTGGTGGCCGTGCTCACCGTGCATATCCACTTGGGCTTCTTTATGAACTGGGGCGGCACGAACAAAGGTGAGGGCTTCGAATACCACCTGCTGGCCATCGCCATCGCGTTGGCGGTGATGATTGCGGGCGGCGGCCGGCCCTCGGTCGACCACATGCTCAGCGCGACCGGCTCGCCGCCGGCCTGACCGCCGCGACGGATACAACTGGTGCGCTCGCCGCCTACGCAGGCCGGGGGCCTGCGCCACAGGGCTGGACCTCGCCGATTTCCTCGAGGAGGCGGTCGACGGCGGCCGCCGGATCGGCATCTCGAGTGATCTGGCGGCCGATCACCAGGTAGCTGGCACCGTCGCGCAAGGCTTGAGCGGGCGTGGCCACCCGTTTCTGATCGCCGTGGCCGACACCCGCGGACCGTACCCCGGGCGTCACCAGAATAGGCGCAGGGCCGACGATGCCTCGGACCGCCGCGGCTTCCAGCGGCGACGCCACTACGCCATCCATTCCGCAGCCCATCGCCAGCCGCGCGCGCTGCTCCACCAGCTCGGCAACCTCGCCCCGGAAGCCCTGTTCTTCCACGTCTGCGCGGCCAAGGCTGGTCAGCACCGTGACGGCGAGCAGTTTCAGGCCGGCGCCGGCGCGCCCTTCCACCGCGGCGTGCATCACGGATCCGACTGCGTGCACGGTCAGGAATCGCACGCCGGTGCGCGCCACCTGGGCGGCGGCGCGCTTCACGGTTTCCGGGATGTCGTACATCTTGAGATCGAGGAAGACGTCCTTGCCCTGCCCGATCAGCTCACGGACCATCTCCGGGCCGGCGGTGGCGAATAGTTCCAAGCCGACTTTGTAAAAACCGGCGCGATCGCCGATTTGCTTCACCAGGGTGCGCGCCTCGGCGGCGGTCTCCACGTCGAGGGCAATGATGATCGGGTTGTGGCTCATATCAGACGAATCGCCTTGGCGCCGCGCGGCAGCACGCGGCCGATCCGGTAAGCGCCCTCGAGCGCCTGTTCCAAGCGCACGGCATCGGCCTCCGCCAGCGAGATCAGCAGGCCGCCGGAGGTTTGCGGGTCATAGAGCAGATCTTCGATTTCGAGCGGCAACCCGCTGCCGCCCTCGACCGCGCAGGATGCGAACTCGCGATTGTTCATGAGGCCCCCCGGAACGGCGCCCAGCTTCGCATATTCTACCGCGCCGGGAAGAAACCGCAGGCGGGCGGTATCGATTTCGAGCGTGACGCCGCTGGCCAGCGCCATTTCGCGAGCGTGGCCAATCAGGCCGAAGCCGGTGACGTCGGTGCAGCCGTGCACGTCCAGCCGCAGCATTTCTTCCGCCGCACGGCGGTTCAACGCCAGCATCTGGCGGACAGACTCGTCGACGTGCTCCGGCGCCGCCAGGCCTCGCTTGAGCGCTGTCCCGATCACGCCGGTACCGAGGCGCTTGGTAAAGACCAGCGCGTCGCCGGGCATGGCCCCCGCGTTGGCGGCGATCCGCGCCGGATGCACCGTGCCGGTGACGGCGTAGCCGAACTTGATTTCGTCGTCCGCCACGCTGTGGCCTCCCACGATTGTGCAGCCGGCTTCGTGCAGCTTCTCGGCGCCGCCCCGGAGAATCTGCTCCAGGTCAGTTGGATCGCCCTTGGCCGGGTAAGCGACGATGGACAGCGCGGAAATCGGCCGGCCGCCCATGGCGTAGATGTCGCTCAGCGCGTTGGCGGCGGCGATGGCGCCGAAGGTGTACGGATCATCGACGATGGGGGTGAAAAAATCCACCGTCTGCACCAGGGCGAGCTCCGGCGTCAGCTTGTACACACCGGCATCGTCGGCAGTGTCAAACCCGATCAGCACGTTCTCATCCGGCCAGCGGGGAACCTTCGCCAAAACCCTGTCCAACAACTTTGGACTCAGTTTCGACGCTCAACCCGCGGCCTTCACGTGCGCCGTCAGTTTGCGAAGCTGCGTCGTATCGTCCATGGCACCAATCGCTCTAACCGGCCGCTCCCTAACGGTCGCGGCTCAGATGCGCCTTCCGACAATCGTAGCCGGACATTATTATAATAACGGCAATGCAACGCACTCTCTTCTTTTCCGCACTGCTGCTGGCTGTGGCGCTGACGCTTCTCTCCGGCGATCCCAAAACCGATCCACGCCTGAGCAAAGCCTGGCGCGCCGCCGAGCGTAACGGCTGGATCGCGGTCCACCTGGAAGGCACGCCGGGCGAGATCGGGTTCCAGCATGGGTATCTGCTGTCCCCCGAAATCGAAGACACCGTAAAAGTAATTTCCACCGAGTTTGCGCACGACGAAAAGCGCGAATGGGGATTCTTCCGCGACACGGCGCGGGACATTTTCTGGCCGCACGTGGAGGAGGAGTACCGCGCCGAGCTCAGCGGCATCGCCGATGGCTTGAAGGCGCGCGGCAGCAAGCTCGACCTGTGGGACGTGGTGGCGCTGAATTCCTGGCTGGAGGTTTCGTACTACACCAAGCAGTTGAAGCACAAGACCGGCGGCACGGCCGATCGCTGCAGCGCCTTTGTCGCGACCGGCAGCTACACGGCGGATCACCGGGTGGTGATCGGCCACAATAACTGGACGGCGTACGCGGATGGCGAGCGCTGGAACATTATTTTCGATATCGTACCTGCCAGCGGTTACCGCATCCTAATGGATGGCATGGCCGGCCTGATTCACAGCGGCGACGATTTCGGCGTTAATTCAGCCGGCATCCTGATCACGGAAACCACCATCAGCGAGTTTAACGGCTTCGACACCAACGGCATTCCGGAGTTCGTGCGGGCGCGAAAGGCGATGCAGTATGCTGCGTCCATCGACGATTTCGCGCGCATCATGAAGGAGGGCAACAACGGCGGCTACGCCAACAACTGGCTGGTGGCGGACCGCAATACCAACGAAGTCGCCGACCTGGAGCTGGGCCTGAAGAACGTTCATCTCCAGCGCACGCGGGACGGCTTCTTTGTCGGCTCGAATTTCCCGATCGATCCCAAGCTGGTTCGCGAGGAGACCACGTTTAAGACCGATGACGCCGGAAACGGGGAGAACGCGCGCCACGCGCGCTGGCTCACGCTGATGGCGGAGAACCGCGGCAAGATCGACGTCGCTGCCGGCCAGCGTTTTCTGGCCGACCACTACGACGCATTCGCGAAGAAGGTCCAGCCCAGCGAGCGCACCCTGTGCGGCCACATCGACCTTTCGCCGCGCGGCATGCCGAACTGGCAGGAGCCGTACGCTCCGGTGGGCGCGGTACAGAACAAGGTGACCAGCGCCGCAATGGCCGAGAAGATGTCGTTCACCGCCGCCCTGGGCCATGCGTGCGGCCGGGACTTCCATGCAGCGTCGCACCTGGCGCGATACCCGAAGTACGAGTGGTATCAGGCCGTCCTCCACGACATGGACGGCAGGCCGTGGACGGAATTCCAGGCGAAGTAGGGTAATTGGGTAATTGCTCAATCAACGCGAGGCGCTCTATGATTCAACCCGGCAGTGGTGCCTCCGGTTACATCAACCGTAACCCCTGTAATGCTTCTGGCTAAGTCTGACGCGAGAAACACAGCCGCGTTCGAGATGTCGTCCATCAACGGCAGCCTCTTCAGCATCGTGTCCTCCTCCATACCGCGCAGCATTGTCTCCATCCCTTGGGGATCGCGGTTTCGCGCCTGCTGAAACACTTGCGAATCGGGTGAACCGCCGGAGCGTATATTCACAACGCGCACGCCATATGGCCCCAACTCCGAGGCCAGATTCCGCGAAAAGGACTCGATGGCAGCGCAGGCAGGAGCGAAGCCCGCGGTAAACGGGTAGCCAATGCCTCCGGGCGTTGCCGTCAAGGATAGAATGACCCCCGAGCGCTGCTTCATCATGATCTTCCCGGCAGCCGTGGCGGTTAGAAAGTGACTCTGCATGGCGAGGGTGATGGGACGGTTAAAGTCCTCGATCTTCATCGTAACCAGAGGGATATTCTGGACAACCTGATAATCGATCGCACAGATGGACAGGTCAAGGGTTCCGGCTGTGCGAGCGACTCTCTCCGTCAAACTGTCGACTTCACTACCGTTTGTTGCATCAACCCTGGCTGCCTCGGCGCGTCCGCCCGCCGCAACGATTTCGTCTGCCACCTGCTTCACGGGCGTGAGGTTTCTCCCGGTGAGGAAGACGTTCGCCCCGGCCCGCGCCAACGCCTTCGCGATTGCGCTCCCCAGTGATCCGCCACCGCCGTAGATGACGGCGTTCCTACGTTCGAGAGTTGTCATGTTCATGATTGTGAGAGAGACGTGCTGCTTGTTCTATCGTACTTTCTTGCTGTGACGTTTTGCGGCCGGTCAAGAAGGAAACCGGGGTAATTCGCGAACAGGGTCGAAAAACAGGTTCCGCTCGCGACAGCAGCGGGCACCGTGGGCCGGGCATGCCGGGCCCCTACAAAGACGAGCGCGCGGCCCTACTCGAGAGCATCATCCGCTTTCGCGGGCCGGAGGCCGATGAGGGCAGGCGATCAACTGGCCTTCTGTTTCAGGGGTTTGGTGGCCTCTCCCCGAATAACGGGCAGCGAATTCCGGCGCGTGCGAGACTGAGAGCAGGTCCTAATCTCGGGATGGCTCATCAGTGCATTCCTCGGGGACGTACGGAGGAAAGCAGATGGCGAGCGCACGAACTTTGTCAGCCCACACCGGTTCCACGGCCCGCACGGCCCGAATCATCCTGATGTCCATGGTTCTTTGGAGCGTAGCGGCCGGGCATATATTCGGGGATTCACTAGAAAAACCGACCAACGCGAAACCGGCCAAGGCGGCCCTTCTGGCCGTGCCCTTGAGCTTCGAGGCCAATCAGGGCCAAACCGCCAGTCAAGTAAAGTTTCTATCCCGCGGCGACGGCTATTCGTTGTTTCTTACGCCGAACGAAGTTGTCTTCGCGCTGCGGACGCCGGGCAGCGTCAAAGCTCCACCGTCGGTTTTCCGCATCGAACTGCGGGGAGCTGATCGTAACGCCCAGGTTACCGGTGCCGATAAGTTGGCAGGGGTAGCCAACTACTACGTTGGCAACGACCCGAGGAACTGGCGCAGCGGAATCACTACCTACGGCAAAGTGAAGTACCAGGGCATCTACCCGG
>CAZZHN010000026.1:0-33917 GCA_964654065.1 uncultured Solibacteraceae bacterium | reverse complement strand
GCGGACGGCGGGAAAGAAAAATGAACAAGAGATTCGTCGGGGTTTTGATCTTCGCAGCGGTTGTGGCGTTAGCCATGAGCGCGTTGCTCTACCGGGTGCTGGTAAACCGCCCACAGCAGTCGGCGGCGGTCCCAGCGGCCACCACCAAAATTGCGGTGGCGGCCAAAGACCTGGACGTTGGCCAGGTGATCAAAGAGGATGACGTGAAGCTGGCGGACTGGACCGGCCCCGTTCCCGACGGATCGACCAACCATCCACAGGAACTACTCGGGCGCGGCGTGATCACCCCGATCATGTCCAAGGAGCCGGTGATCGAGAAGCGCCTGGCGCCGAAGGGCGCCGGCGGCGGTTTCTCGGTTCTGATCCCACCGGGCCTCCGGGCCGTGCCGCTGCGCGTCAACGAGGTGGCAGGCGTGGCGGGCTTCGTGGTGGCCGGTATGCACGTCGACGTGCTGATCTCCGGCAACTCTCCCGGCGGCGACAGCCGAATGGGAACCGTGACCAAGACGCTGCTGCAGGACGTGACGGTGCTCTCGGCCGGACAAGACTTTAAGAAGGACCCGGAGGGCAAGCCGGTGGTGGTGCAGGTGATCACCGTGCTGGCCACGCCGGAGCAAGCAGAGATACTGAGCCTGGCATCGGCGCAAACCTCGGTGCAGCTTTCCCTGCGCAATCCGCTCGACAAGGGCATCGCCAAGACGCCGGGCACGGCGCTGGCGCGGCTGTTTGACGGCAGGCTGAAGTTCGGAGCGCAGATGTCCTCGGAAGGAGATCCGCAGCCGCCGCGGCGCGCCGTGCGCCAGGCGCAAGTGATCCCGGCAGCCCTGCCCGTAACGCGCAAAGAGCCGGCCTTTGTGATGGAGATCATCTCCGGCACCACCAAGAAGGAAGCCAAGTTCGAGACGGCCGGGGAGGGTAAATAAGTGACACGCGCCCGAGGAATCTCCATCTGCCTGCTGGCCGCCTGCATGGCGCCGGCAATTGTTCTGGGAGCCGCCGATTCGGCCCGCGTGGGCCAGGAGCCCACAGCCGGCACGCCGCGCGGTGGTATCGACGGCAAACTGGTGGCGACGGTCGGCAAAAGCCTGATCATCGACAGCCCGCTGAAGATTGAAAAAATCTCCGTGGCCAACGGCGACCTGGTGGAAGCCGTGGCCATCAATCCGCAGGAAGTGCTGATTAACGGCAAGCTTCCCGGCGAAACGTCTCTCATTGTCTGGCAGCAGGGCGGCCAGCGCCTGGTCTACGACCTGACGGTGCGGCTGAGCCCGGTCAAGCTGGAAGCGGTGCGGCAGCAGATTGCACGCGACTTTCCCAACGACGACATCAACGTCACTTTCGACAACGACACGGTCTTCGTGCGCGGCTCCGTGCGCGATATGCTGAGCGCCAACCGGGTGCTGCAGATCGCCGCCACGCTGGGCAAGGCAGTGAACCTGCTGCGCGTGGCCGTGGCTCCAGCCGGGCCCGAAGTCCTCTTGAAGGTGACGTTCGCCACCATCGACATCAGCGTGGAGCGGGACCTGGGTTTCTCCCTCCTCACCAACGCATTCAACCAGCAGACCAGCATAAGCCCCTCCTTAGCCGGCACCTCGCCGAACGTGACCAGCACGGCCGGCAGCACCGGCATGAACATTGCGAGTACCGTCGGCCTTTCCGGCGTGGCGCAGCTCCTGCTTTTCCGCAAAGACATCAACCTGGGGGCAGCCATCCAGGCGTTCCAGGACAGGAACCTGGCGGAGATTCTGGCCGAGCCCAACCTGCTGACGACCGACGGCCAGGAAGCAAGCTTCCTTTCCGGCGGCGAGTATCCGATCCCGGTGGTGCAGGCCGGCGCGTCGGCCGGCGCGGTTACCGTGATGTACCAGGAGTATGGCATCAAGCTGAAGTTCTTGCCGGTCATCACGCCGCGCAACACCATCCGTATGCGGGTGGCGCCCGAGTACAGCGCGCTGGACCCCGCCCACGGTGTAACCATTTCCGGCTTTACAATCCCCGCCCTGATTACGCGCAAGACCGAGGCAACGGTTGAGCTCGAGAGCGGGCAAAGCTTCGTGATCGCGGGTCTGATGGATCGTTCGGTGACGGATGTTCTGGCAAAGATCCCTGGTCTGTCGAACATCCCCCTGCTCGGCAAGCTATTCCAGAGCAAACAACTGCAGAAGGCCAACTCCGAGCTGCTGGTGATTGTGACACCCGAGCTGGTGCGGCCGATTAAGGCCGGGCAGCCCGTTCCCGAGCTGAGCTGGGAAGAACCCTTCATGAAGTCCAAGTCGCCCACGGTGCAACAACCGGGGTTGGACAAGACAGGGCCCCCAGCCGAGCTGAACGCGCCGCCGATGCCGTACGAAGAGATGATGGAGCAAATGAAGAAGGAGGCCGCCACAGCGGCCAAAGGCACAGGACCGATTTCGCTTGCGCCCGCGTTGCAGCCTCTGAGTTCGGACCAGCCGCTCACCCAGAACCCAGCGCCGGCGGCGGCTCCTCCGCCGGCCGCGGTCAAGCAGTAGGCGGAGACCCCGGGAAGCAACCATGTATCCTCTGACCATCGGTCTGGCGATCGAGAATCGCGAGCTGTGGGAACAGGCACAGGCGTGCTTGGGCGAGCTGCCGTTCCGCGTCATCGTGGAGCACCAGGATGTCGGCGACGTCAGCAATTTTCTCGATCGGTTAGAACGGATGAGGCCAGACGTTGTTCTGGTGGATATCAGCGGATGGAAGGAACCACTCGAGGGCCTGGTGTCATCGATCCGTGCCGCATGCGGCGACCCGATGATCATCGCGCTCAACATGTCGGCCGATTCAGAGGCCATCCTATCGTCGCTCCGCGCGGGCATTAACGAGTATCTGTATCCACCGCTGCGGGAGCCGCTCAAGAAGGCGCTGGAGCGGCGCTCGGCGGAGCGCAGCCGGAGGCGCGACGGCGGCACCAAAGGCGCCGGCAAGGCATTCGGCTTTTTTTCGGCCAAGGGGGGCTGCGGCGCCACCACGGTGATCTGCCACGTGGCGGCGGAACTGGGCCGGCAGAACCAGAAAGTGTTACTGGCGGACCTGGATCTGGACGCCGGAATGGTCGGGTTCATCACCAAGACGAACTCGGTGTACTCCATTCTGGACGCCGTTACCAACCTCCACCGCCTGGATGTTCACTACTGGAAGGCGCTGGTGTCAAACGGCATTCCCGGCGTCGAAATCGTGGCATCGCCCCTGGCGCTGGCCTCCAAGATGCGGCCCACCGAGGAACAGGTACGCCACGTATTGGCCTTTGCCAAGCCGCACTACGACTGGACGCTGGTAGACCTGGGGCGAAGCTTGAGCCCAATCTGCATGGCGGCGCTCGAAGAATGCGACGAAGCGTGCCTGGTGACCACGCTCGAGGTGCCGGCGCTGCACCAATCCAAACAGATCGCGCAGACGCTGCTCGACAGCGGATTCGGCAAACACAAGATCAAGCTGATTCTCAATCGTGCGCCCAAGCGGCTGGACATCACGGCCAGCGAGCTGGAAAAGATGCTGGGACTGCCAATCTTTTTCATGGTCCCCAACGATTACCCGGAATTGTACGAGACGTATGCAGAGGGACGCATGCTGAACCGCACGTCCGAGCTGGGCAAACAGATTTCAAAGCTGGCCCTGAAGCTGGCCAACATTGAGGAAGACAAGACCGGCAAGAAGCGCTTCGGGCTGTTCGATCGATAAAAGGAAGGAACTGCAATGGCCGCTTTGATGGATTCGCCGACGAGACAGGGAGACAAGGAAGCTGGTTGGGTAAACCGGCTGTTCACCCGCGAGGGTTACACTCCGGAATACCAGGAGCTGAAGTTCACGCTCCACCGCAAACTGCTCGACCGCATCAACCTGGAAGCCCTGTCCTCGATGGCGGGCGACCGGGTGCGGGCGGAGATCCGGGTTGCCGTCGCCAAGCTGGTGGACGAGGAGAAGACGCCGCTCAGCCTGGTGGAGAAGGACCGGGTCATCGAAGAAATTCTGGACGAGGTCTTCGGACTGGGGCCGCTGGAGCCGTTGTTGCAGGATCCAACCATCAGTGACATTTTGGTGACGACGCCCAAGCTGGTTTACGTGGAACGGGCTGGCAAGCTGTACCGGACGCCGGTCGAATTCAAGGACGACGCGCACCTCCTGCGCATCATCGAAAAGGTGGTGTCCCGGGTGGGCCGGCGCGTGGACGAAAGCTCGCCGCTGGTGGACGCACGCCTGCCGGACGGCTCGCGCGTGAACGCAGCCATTCCGCCGGTAGCGGTGGACGGAGCTCTGCTTTCCATTCGCCGTTTCGGCCGCCACGGCATGAAGGGCGAGGATCTGGTGGCGAAACTGGCGCTGACCGAAGGCATGCTGGAGCTGCTCAAAGCGTGCGTGAAGGCGCGGCTCAACATCCTGATCAGCGGCGGAACCGGCGCCGGCAAAACCACCCTGTTGAACGCGCTCTCCAGCTACATTCCCGAAGATGAGCGCATCGTGACCATTGAGGACGCGGCCGAGTTGCGGCTGCAGCAAACCCATGTAGCCCGCATGGAGACCCGCCCGGCCAACGTCGAAGGCGTCGGCGCCATTCACATCCGGCAGTTGGTCATCAATGCCCTCCGTATGCGGCCCGACCGCATCATCGTTGGTGAGGTCCGCTCGGAAGAAGCGCTGGACATGCTCCAGGCCATGAACACGGGCCATGACGGGTCGCTCACCACTATCCACGCCAACACGCCGCGCGACAGCCTGGGACGCCTCGAGGTCATGGTGGGAATGGCCAACTCCAATATGGGAATCCGTTCCGTGCGTCAACAGATTTCCTCGGCCGTCAACCTATTCGTGCAGGTATCGCGCTTCAGCGACGGCACTCGGCGTATCACCCACATCACCGAAGTTGTGGGCATGGAGCAGGACATCATCACCCTGCAAGACATTTTCCTGTTCGAAAAGACGGGCATCAGCGAAAACGGCAGAGTGCTGGGACGTTTCCGGGCGACCGGAATCCGGCCCAAGTTCTACGACCGCCTCAAGGCGTGCGGCATCACCCTGCCACAGCAGATGTTCCAGACCGTGGTGGAGATTAGCTAAATGACCGCGATGGTGATTGCAGCCTTCGTCATAATCTTTGGGCTGATCCTTGCCTCGGCCAGCGTCGGCTTCAAATTCCTCGAGGCTCGCCGTAAGAAGCAGGTGATCGACATGCTGCACACCGCAGCCGGCGAGCCGGCGGCGACGATCAGCAACCTGTTGCGCGAGATCGATATCGACAGACCCGACAGCCTGATTGCGCGCATCAAGGCGTTCACCTTCGCCCGCCACGCGCAGAAGCAGATTCAACAGGCTGGCCTGGGCTGGTCCGCGACGCACCTGCTGGCAGCGATGGGCCTGCTCTGCATTCCCGGTCTCGGAATTGGGGCGGCGCTCGGCAGCATCGTCGGCAACCGGTTGGTGACGGCCATCGTGGTGGCCGGGCTGGCCGCCTTCCTGCCCTACTATTACGTGCGGGCGAAGCGCAAGAAGCGCCTGGACACGCTGGAAGAGCAGTTTCCCGAGTCGCTCGACTTTCTCTCGCGCTCCATGCGGGCGGGCCACGCTTTCACCATCAGCCTGCAAATGGTGGGCGACGATCTGGCAGACCCGCTGGGCCAGGAGTTCCGGACGCTATTCAATGAACAGAACCTGGGCGCCTCGCTCGAGGCGGCCTTGCGGAACTTCACGGAGCGGGTTCCCTTGCTGGACGTAAGGTTTTTCACTTCCTCGGTGCTGCTGCAGAAACAGACCGGAGGCAACCTGGCCGAGATCCTGACGCGGCTGGCTTATGTCATCCGCGAGCGGTTCCGGCTCAAAGGGCAGGTCAAGGCGGCCAGCGCGCACGGCCGGCTCACCGCCACCATTCTTACCCTGCTGCCGATCTGCACCATGGGCGGAATGCTGGTGGTGGCGCCCGGATACCTGCAAGGTATGGCCAAAGATCCCGACGGCAAATGGTTGATCGCCGGCGCGATCGTTGCCCAAGTGCTCGGCAATTTCTTCATTAAGAAGATCATCAACATTAAGGTTTGATATGCACCCGATTTTTTTGGCGGTTTCCACGTTCTTGATGCTCATGCTGCTGATGGGATGGGCCGGTTATCGCCTGTTCCATAAGCCGAATAAGTTTCTGCGGCAGCTCGGCAATCCGGTCATCCTGGAGGGCCCGCGCGTCGCCGGCGACATCGCCGAAGCGCAGCGCCCGAACACGGTCGTGACCTTTCTTCAGGGCATCGGTTCGCGCATGCCCTCGTCGGATCAGGACGTCGCCACACTCAAAGCAGATCTGATTCGAGCGGGATTCCGGTCCGAGACCGCGGCCCCCGTTTTCTACGGCCTCCGCATCATCAGCACGTTTATCGTGCTGGGTCTGTCCTTCCTGATGCTGGCCAAGATGCCGTCGACGCCGATGATGAAGGTGGCGCTGCTTTGTTCCGGGGCGATGGCGGGATGGATCCTGCCCAAGTTTTTCCTCGAAAAGAAGGTGAAGAAACGGCAGAACATCCTGCGTCTCTCCCTCCCGGACATGCTCGACATGCTGGTGGTATCGGTGGAGGCCGGGCTGGGCCTGGACCAGGCCATCCAGCACGTTGCCCGTGAACTGAACGTCTCTCACCCACAGCTGAGCGAAGAGATTTCCCTGGTCACGCTGGAAATGAGAGCAGGTAAGCGGCGCGCCGATGCTCTGAGGAACTTCGCGGAACGAACCGGCGAGCCGGAAATCAAGAAACTGGTTGCCATTTTGATTCAGAATGACCGGTTCGGCACCAGCATGGGCGAGAGCCTGCGGAATCATTCTGATTTCATGCGCACCCGCCGCCGCCAGGAAGCGGAAGAGCGTGCCGGTAAGGTCGGCGTGAAGCTGGTTTTTCCGATTTTCTTCTGTATTCTGCCGTCGATGCTGATCGTCGCGGCCGGGCCTGCCCTGTTGCAGGTTTTCAAGTATCTATTCCCGATGATGAAGAACGTCCATTAACGAAAAGAGTGTTTCAGAAACGAAAAGGAGGATTTTGACGATGGGAACGAATTTGATGCAGGGTCTGCTTTGGCTGGTCGCCGGGGGTGCGATCTTTCTGTTTGTGCGGAGACGCCGCGCACGCCGCTCCCGCTAGCGCCGGCATACGGAAACACGGGTGTTTCGTTTTTGAAAGGTCCGACAAACGGTCCCGGAAGGAGGAGGAGACATGAACGTGCCGATACTCGGGGCGCTCTGGCTCGGGGCGGGCATAACCCTGGTTATGCTTTTGGCCCGCCGGCGCGGGCGCGGGCCCGCGCGCTGAGAAGGGCGCGGCGCGGTTTTTCCCTGCCTGCCTCGCCCGGAGGCGCAAGTGATGCCGACATCCAAACTGCTCGAACAGCAAAACCCCGACGGCGGTTGGCCTTACCGGCACGGCGGCTCCTGGATGGAGCCGACGGTATACGCAGTGCTCGCGCTTACTGTGGCTGGTGACCGGCCGGCAGCCGACCGAGGTCTGGCGTGGATTCGCACCGGGCAGCGGGACGACGGAGGCTGGCAGGTGCGCCCTGGCGTAGGGGAGAGTTGCTGGGTTACGTCACTGGCGGCACTGCTGCCCGGCGACCGGCTCGGATCGAAGCAGCACCAGCGGGCGGTCAACTGGCTCTCGGCAAACACGGGACTCGAGTCGACCACCTTGTACCGGGTTCGGCAATGGCTGATGGGCGGGCAAGCCTCCCCCGAGACAAAGTCCCCGGGATGGCCATGGGTGACGGGCAGCGCGGCCTGGGTGAGCCCCACGTCAATGGCGATCCTCGCCCTCGAGCGCGAGAACCGGCTGCATCCAGCGCCGGGCCTGGAATCGCGCATCGAGGCGGGCCGGCAGTTCCTGATCAATCGTATGTGCAAGGGCGGGGGCTGGAACCACGGTTCGGTGCGAGCGTTGGGATACGAATCCGATGCCTATCCGGAAACAACCGGGATGGCGCTGGCCGCCCTGCGGGGCTGCCAAGGACGAGAGATGAACCAGTCTCTGGATCTGGCTCTTCGGTTCCTCAATCAGTGCCATTCGGCAGACGCTTTGAACTGGCTGCGGCTGGGATTGACGGCCCATGGCCGCCTACCCGGCGGTTATGCGGCGCCGGACAGGATCACGTATCGTACCGTGCCGGAGGTTGCCACTTGTGTTCTGGCGGATCGGGCGGTTCAGGGTCAGAGTGCGTTCTGGATTTAACCATGGGCGAAGGCATGACAAGGCGCGATTGGATAGCCGGTTCGGCGGTGGCCCTGGCTGCGGCCGGCTGTGGCAGGCCGGTCCGCACAACCCCCTCGGAAACGACAATCGTTCGCGCCGCTTATGACCAGCGCCTCTATGAGACTGTGCGACACGTGATCGCCGCCCACCGTCTGGCGGTTCGCGGCCGCACGGTGGTGATCAAGCCCAACCTGGTAGAGTTCGAGCCGCAGAGCGCCATCAACACTCATCCGATGCTGGTTCATGCGGCTTGCGAAGCCTTCCTCGCCATGGGCGCTTCCCGGGTCACGATTGCCGAAGGGCCGGGCCATCGTCGCGATACGCTGGACCTGGCGGAGGCCGCTGGATATTTTCAAACCATTCCCGGCTTCGAGGATCGCTTTGTTGACCTGAACGTGGATGAAGTCACGCTGGTCGATTTGCCGCAGCGCTTCTCCCGGCTCAACCGTGTATACCTGCCCAACACGATGCTGGGCGCCGCGCTGGTGGTGTCAATGCCCAAGATGAAGACCCACCACTGGACCGGCGCCACCCTCTCGATGAAAAATCTGTTCGGCGTCGTGCCTGGGGGCGTCTACGGATGGCCGAAGAATGTGCTCCACTGGGCGGGCATCCACGAGTCGATCGCCGATTTACATAGCGTCTTTCCGCGGAAGTTTGCGCTGGTGGACGGCATCGTCGGGATGGAAGGCAATGGCCCGATTCAAGGCGTTCCCAAGGCCATGGGCGTGCTGGTCGCCGGCACGGACCCGGTAGCGGTGGATGCGACCTGCTGCCGTCTGATGCGGATCGACCCGATGCGCATCGGTTATCTGCGACTGGCCTCCGGCGCGCCGGCGGATTTCGCCGAGAGCAACGTACGTCAGGCAGGAGAACCGATCTCGGCGGTGGCGCAGCCGTTTGCGCTGATCCCGCAATTCCGCGGCCTGCGCCTGGAGAGCGGCGCATGATCTGCGCGGGGCAGGTTTGGGTAATGGCGGCCGCGCCCGGCCACTCGGAGCGAGCGGCTCGGGAACGGCCGTGTCAGACGACAGGTGGGGTGTCGAGAAAGGTGGTTTTTGGCGTATGCGGACTGCACTAAAGGTCGCCTGGCCGGCCGCGATTGCGGCGGCGGGATCCAAAGGCTGGCGGTTGCTGATCGAAGCGGGAATCCTGCTTGGCCTGATGATGGGGGGCACCTGGCTCACCTGGCGCTGAAGGCGCGCCGCAGGACCAAACGCAGCCTTATCGCGAGCAGCAGATCTGGCTCGACACCAGATTTGCGGGCGTCAGCGGAAACCCGTTAGCGAAATAGTTCGCCTCACCCAGCAGCTTGTACACATCGCCGGCGATTCCAGCCGCGAGCGGCCCAATCGCCGGGCGGCCTCCAGTGAGGAGCACGACAACCACCAGTTTCTTCCCGCCTATCTCATTGAACGAGCCAAACCAGCCCAGGTGTGTGTGGGTCTCGCTGCAGGTGCCCGTTTTGCCGGCGATCGGGCCGTCTTCCCTGGCCCGGTGCGCGGTCCCGAACTCCACCGCTCCCCGCATCCCCGGCTTGACCATGGGAATCAGGGCGGCAATGTCCAACCGCCGCTTCACGCGGGGGACGAAGCTGCGCACCTCGGCGGCGGACTGCGGGTACTGCAAATAATAAAGGGTGCCGCCATTGGAGACCGCTGCCATCAGGGCGGCCAGTTGCAGCGGCGTCTGCCGGATTTCCTCGCCGAAGCTGGTCAGCATTCCCACGCCGCCATTCTTGGGAGGTGCAGCCGGAAAAGATCCTGGCCGTTCTCCCGGGATGTTCAAGCCGGCCCTCTCGCCGTAACCGAACTGATGCGCGTAGTACGTCACCTTTTCAAAGCCCAGCTTCTGGCCCAAGGTGGCGAAATAATAATTATTGGAATGGGCCAGAGCGTAGGTCAGATCCATTCGCATGCCGCCCAGGCGGTACTTGGCGGCGGGCTGTATGATCTTCTCGCTCAGTCCGGCCAGGGCCACTGCAACCTTGATGGTGGAGCATGGCTGGAAGCCCTCGCCGAGCGCGGTCCGCTGGTTCACCATGGTGAGGATCCGGCCCGTGTTGGGGTCCACCGCCACCACGGAGCCGTTGTACGAGCCGAGGGCCTCCACCGCCGCGCGGCGCACGGTCAGGTCTTCCCCATCCACCCGGTCACCTTCGGTGGAATCGGCAAAAGTCGGCTTATCCCACGGCCCACCGGCTATCACAGGCGCCCCCGCCGCACTTGCCGGCCGGCGCGCGATCATACGGCGTGCGCTGGCCGACTGCGAAGTGGCCGAGACATGATGTACCGCCGCCCGTCGCCGGCTAGTGGTCGTGGTAGTGGTGGTCGTGGCCGTGGCGAAACTCAGGCTGGAAATCAAGCAAAATAGAACTGCGGCCTCCATCACCCGGATGTATGAACACAAATAGGCCACTTTCATATCAGAACCGCGCGCGAAAGGACGATGAGAAAGTGCGCCAGAGCAGAACAGCAAGCGATCCGGCCGGAGCAACCGGACACATTGATTGTCCGCTGTCGTCCCGGGGTTCGTCAAGCATTTTTGCCAACGCTCGGGCATGGGTTAAGAAACCTCAATTCAATTCTCGACGCCCCTACTTCCTTTCTTTAGACGCGGCGCAGAGATTTCGCGTTATATATGCTTGACGTCTTGCAGAATGAGATCGTCCACTGCCAGCGCTGCCCGCGGCTGCTGGCGTACTGCGCCCGCGTTTCGGAAGTCAAGCGCCGCGCTTATCGCGATCAGACTTACTGGGGCAAGCCTGTGCCCGCGTTCGGCGACCCGGCAGCCCGTATCCTCATCCTGGGGCTGGCTCCAGCCGTTCACGGCGCCAATCGCACCGGCCGCATGTTCACGGGAGACCGTTCGGGCGACTGGCTCTACCGCGCTCTGTACCAGACCGGTTTTGCGTCCCTGCCAACCAGCGTTTCCCGCGGCGATGGCCAGCGCCTCACCGGGGTCTATATCACCGCCTCGGCGCGCTGCGCCCCGCCTGACAACAAACCAACCCCGGAGGAGATTCGGAACTGCAGGCCGTATCTGGAGCGGGAACTGAACCTGCTCACAAAACTGAAGGTGGTGGTGGCGCTGGGCAAGATCGCTTTCGATAATTACCTCGACCTGCTCAAGGCGCGCGGCGTGATCGCCAGCCGGTCGGCTTTCGGGTTCGGGCATAACCGCCAATTCCGGATCCCCGGGAACCCCATCCTGTTGAGCTCTTACCACCCCAGCCAGCAGAACACCTCGACCGGCAAACTGACGGAAGAAATGCTGCTCGATGTCTTCCGAACCGCGAAGCAGATTGCTGGGAAGTAAACGCGCCGGATCCCGAGCCGCCGTGTTGCGCGGTGCCGCGCCAGATGTCACCTCAACGGCCGCCGGTAGCCGGCAATCCTGCTAATGTGGAACGTTCGGACATTCAATGCCGGGTTGGGGGACAGCGTGAGCATCGTTGCGGGAATCGATCTCGGTGGAACCGCGATCAACTATACGTTGGTGAATGGGAAGGAACAGTTCCTGATTCAGGGGTTGTGCGAGCATCCCGCCCTGGCGAGGCAGGGGCCGGAAATCTGCCTCCAGCAGATTGAGGACGGGCTCAGGATCGCAGCCGACAAAGCGGGCGTGCCGCTCGCCGACATCGTCGCCGCCGGTCTGGACACTCCCGGGCCTGCCAATGCCGACGGGGTGCTCAGCGCGCGCGGTTCGACGAACTTTGTGCATGCGAGCTGGGCCGGATTCGATATTCGCGCCGGCCTGGAGAAGAAGCTCGGCATGCCGGTGACGTATCTCAACGACGGGAATGCCGGAGCGCTGTGGGGACACTTCAACATCTTCGGCGCCAACAGCCGCGAGACCACGCTAACGGTCGTGATCGGGACCGGCCTGGGCGGCGGCATCATCATCGAAGGCAATGTCGTGAAGGGGAAAGTGGGATTTGGCGGAGAACTGGGCCACGTCCTGATTCCGTACCAGAGCATCGAGGCCATCGCCGGCCTGAAGCCCGGATGCAACTGCGGGCGCACCGGGTGCCTGGAGTCCGTGTGCTCGCTCTCGGCCATCGAGAGGTCTTTTCTCCCGTTTTTCCTGCCGCGTTATCCCGGCCACCCGCTCGGCGCCACAGGCAACCTGCACCACGCGGCCAAACTGGTGCGCGGCCTTGCTGAGAACGGCGACCCGATGTGCAAAGAGATCTTCCGCGTGCAAGCCCACGCCTTGGGACTGTTTTTCGACGAGATGGTGAATACGTTTGATCCGGACGCCTTCATCGTGGGTGGAGGTGCGCTTGAAACCAGGGAGGAATTCCAGCACTGGTTCCTGGACGAGATCCACGCGGGCATGCCGCCCCAGCGCGAAGAGCAGGCGGGTATCCCGGTTTACGTCATGCCGAACGGCGATACCGCCGGGGCGCGCGGCGTAGCCATTGAGACCCTGAAAGACGCCCGGCAGCGCGGCCTGGTGTAGTCGCCCTCTATCCCTCCGCCCGTGAGGTAGGACAGACCACGCTTTTCGTGGTCTGTCGTCTTATAGGGTCTGACCTCATCCACCGCCGGCCGCTAATTTAGTGCTTATTGCGCCAGCAGAGACTGGCAGCGGGCGAGTCCTGCGTTCAGGTCGGCGACGGCAGCGAGCACTTGTGAAGGCAGATCGCCAGCCGCGTTCTGGCCGGGCGTGATTCCCAGCAGCACGGAAAGCAGAACCTCCAGCCGGCGGGAAGCACGGAAGGTATCTTCGGCTGCCTGCTGCCAGGCCGCATCGGTTCCGGCAGCGGAAGGAGCCGCAGCCGCTTTGCCGCCCAGGCCGGCGAGCACCGGCGCAAACGCGCCCTGCATCACCCGCACCTGAGTTTCGAGCGCGGCTACGTGCTCGCGCGCGAGCTGGTGGAGCTGGGCGCGATCCTCAGCGGCCATCGAGTCTTCGTTTCTTGCCGGGAATCGTTCCGCAACGCTGCGCAGCGCGTAAGCGTGGGCCATCGCCGCTTCATTGCCATCGAGAACGCGTGCGCTGAAGCGCTCGAACGCGGCGCGGCCGCCGAGCTGCCGTTCGAGACGCGTCTGAATCCCCACGTTAGCCGTATCGCCCGCCGTGGCCGGTGCGCTTTCGCGAGGCGTCACCAGGGCCGCTTGGGGCTGCGAGAAACGCACCTCCACATTGGCGGTTCCATCCAGCAGGTCGTGGATCTGCCGCTGGCGGTCGGGCGCAACCCCGGCACCGGACACCAGCACTTTACCGTCTGTCAAATTCACTTCTACAGGATCGCCCAGGTCGGCCCCGATCCGGTGCAGGACGGTAAGGACCTGCAGTTCATCCGAAATCGAGGCCGATGGCCTGGGCGCGAGTGCAGCCGGCCGGCTTGGTACGACTGGCCGCAAGGGAGCCTCGAGTGGAGTCGCAACGGGAGAACCGTCGGGTTGGAATGGAGGCTCCATAACCTGGGTGAATTCAATCCAATTCTGATTCCGAAATTCGAACTTACTTTCCACCGGTTCCAGATCCGCGACGCGCAGCAGCAGCGTGGCGGACGCCAACTCGCCTTCCGCCGCCTGGGTGCGAATCCGGTAGCACGGCTCGTGAGGAACTTCCGGAGCGGGCTCGGCCGCCACAACGTCCGTTTTGTTCGGCAGGCTGTCCCGCCATGTCTGAAACGCGCGCGCGCTCAACGGGTCCGCGTCATCGTAGTGTGCAGCCTGGAACGCCATGCGGATTTCGGGAGGCAGCGGCAGCAGGTTTCCTGCGGCGCCACCCACGGTATGCAAAGTCGGCGCGCCCGAACGCATGTGAATGCTGATATGGCGAACCGGGGCCGGGCGGCTTGCGGCAGCGGCTACCGCCTTCTGCAGCAGGGTTGCGGCCTGCACGCTGGAAGTGTGGCCGAATTGCACGACGGCCACGATTGCCAGCGCAGCCGCGGCCACCGCCGCCACTCCCCATTGCCAGGCCGGAACCAGACGGGGCAGACGCTTCCACAGAGGCGCCGCTGCCAACTCGGCGTCGATCCGATCGAAACCGCGATCCAGAGGCTGCCAGGCATGCGGCGCTTCCGGCAGCAAGGCCGCCAACACCTGCTTGCGGTAGCGGACGCATTCCGCCACGGTGGCCTGCAGCGATTCCATTTCGGCGCGGCACTGCCAGCAGGCTTCCAGGTGCTTGCGAACCTGCCGCGCCTGGCGAGCCGCCAGCTCCCCATCGAGAGCGCGGAGCAGCAGGTCTTCGCCGGGATGTCCGGACGGCCAGTTACTCATCCCGCACCTTCTTCAGCCGCGTCATGGCACGGCGCAGGAATTCGCAGACTGCCGATGCGCTGATTCCCATCGCGGCCGCGATTTCCGGATACCGCAACCCTTCCATGCGGAGGAACAGGCACCGTTTCTGCTGGTCCGACAAAGATTCCACCGCGCGGTGAAAGCTCGCCATGCGCTCGCGTTCCAGCAGGTCGTGTTCCGCATCGTGCGCGGGCGCGGCCAACCTGGATTCCAGGTCCGGATCGAACGGGCTTTCCGAGGCGTGCAGGGCGCGCACCTTCAGGCCCCAGTTGTGCGCCACGCGAAACACCCAGCCCCGCGGGTTGTCGATCTCTTCCCCGCCCTTGAGTGCGGCATAGAGCCGGAGGAAGACTTCCTGTGTGGCGTCCTGCGCCCGGGCGGGCGTCAATCCGAGCGTCATCAGGTACCGGAAAACGTCCTCACGGCACTCTTCAAACAATTGAGCCACTTGAGCTTGCAGTGCTGACCCGGCGCCTTCCTGACGCAAAATACCCACCAATTCCTCACTCATGTAGAACGCGGCCATACACGTAGCTCAACACTAAGACCCGAAGGGGCGCATTTCCCCTACACCCCAGGCTGCTTTTTTTAAATATATTTTGATACGGCAGTTTAGTGTAGGGGAAAAGTCCCGTTCCGGGTCTTAGTAACAGACCCTTCATACCATGCCCGACGCAAACGTCTGTGCAGCCATTGTCACCTATAACAGCGAGCGGTACATCCGGCGCTGTCTGGAGGCAGTGCTCCGCCAAAAGGGAGTATCCCTCGAGATCCTGGTGGTGGACAACGGGTCCACCGACGGTACGGCGGACGCACTGCGCGAGTTTCGCGGCCAGGTGCGGGTGATCCGATTGGGCCGCAACCTGGGTTTCGCCGAGGCGCAGAACCGCGCCATCCGCGCTACCTCGACCGAATGGGTGCTGACGCTGAACCCAGATGTGCTGTTGCGCCCCGGCTTCGTTCGTGCCCTGGTGGATGCCGGCCAGGCCGATTCCGAGGCGGGAGCTGTTTGTGGCAAGCTGCTGTCCATCGGGCCCGATTTTGAGCCCCTGCACGACCCCCGCATCGATTCGACGGGAATCTATTTCACGCCTGCCTTAAGGCACTTCGACCGCGGCTGGAGCCGGCCCGACCGCGGCCAGTACGAGAACCTGGAATACGTCTTCGGCGCCTGCGCCGCCGCGGCCCTATACCGGCGCAGCATGATCGACGATGTGGCGATAGACGGTGACTTCTTCGACCCGGACTTCTTTGCCTACCGCGAAGACGCCGACGTCGCCTGGCGGGCACAACTGCTGGGCTGGCGAACCCTCTATACGCCGTCGGCGGAGGCTTTCCACGTTCGCACGGTCACGCCCAACAACCGGCGGTCCCTCCCGGCTCCCATCAGGATGCATTCGGTAAAGAACCGTTTCCTGATGCGCGTCAAGAACGCCACGGCCGGTGTCTACCGCCGCTGCTGGCTCCCCATGACGCTGCGCGATCTGCTCGTGGCCGGCGGCTCGGTTCTGTGGGAGCCCAGCTCGGCTGCTGCGTTTTGGCACCTGGCACGCTGCCTGCCCCGCGCCGTGGCGCGCCGCCGCACCATTATGGCGCGCCGCCGCACAAGCGACCAGGAGATGGCACAGTGGTTCAACTACGAACCCACCGCGCTGCCGGCGGAGCCGTTGGAAACAGCAGTACCGGTGGCGGCGTTCGCGGCGCCTCCCAGGCCGATCCTGCTGCCGGCCGATCCCCGCCCGTAGACCCGAAAAGCCTGTGCCGGCCCGATGGCAAACTATGCGAGCGCCGGCCCAGCCGGAAAAACCGATTTAGGGAACACTAACTTCCCACAACTTTGGTCAACAAAACCGTATTTGCCATCGGGAACTTGTCTGACGGCTCATAACTTATTGTAATTAAAGGTGATGGCATCAGCGGGCCGGAAACCTGCGGATACGCGGAAACGGGGGCTGATGGCAATCAAACACCAGAGACCTGAGGGAACCAGCAATATGACGGATGTGGAGACGGAGACGGCAGTGGGGACGCTCGAGGATCGCTTGTCTGGGGGCGGGATACCGCTGCCGGAAACGCTGCAGCACGCTTTGCAGTTGGCCGACTGGTTAAGGCTGGCCCATGAAGCGGGGCGCCCGCACGGCGCGATCTCGCCATCCACAGTGGCGCTGAACGGCACCGCGAAACTACTGGCCGCGCCCGATGAGATGGGGCTCACCGAGTACTCGGCGCCGGAAGTGCAGGCGGGAGAGCCGCCAAGCCCGCAGAGCGACATTTTTTCGATGGGCGCGCTGCTGTACCATCTGGCCACAGGCCGCACGCCGCCGGCGAATGCGGCGGAAGCCGCAGCCAATTCCTGCGGCCATCCGGCGCTGGATCGGATTATCCTCAAGTGTCTTGCACCGGATCCGGGCCTCCGTTATCAGAGTGCGCAGAAACTGGCACTCGAACTCCGCCTGCTGGGTGTCTCCGGCCGCGGCTCGCGCTCGGAAGGCCCGACTCGCTGGGAACGGGCCGTCGAGCACCTGCGCACCGAGACGGCATCCTGCCTGCGAGAGCAGGAGAATCACAACGAAGAGCTGAAGCGAACCATCAGCGAAATCATCGTCACCCTGCGCCAGGAACTCGCGGCCGCCGAACAGCGCAGCCTGCACACCGAAGATGGCTTGCGGCAGAGCGGCGAGCGGCTGGACCAGACCGCCCGCCAGGTGGCGGAAGTGAGTGAGCGCTTCGGCCAGGTCAACAGCATCATCGATACTCTGGCGCGGCAGCATGCCGACGCGCAGGAGGCCGCCGCAGCGAGCCACCTCGCCCTGGAAGCCGGCATGGCCAAGCAGACGGCGAAAATCGAGTCGGCGCTCACCGGAATCAAGCAAACCGACGACTTGGTCGCCTGGGTGGTCGAAATCCTCGAGACGCTGCAAAACACAATGATGGAGAGGTAGTCCGCCGGCTGCATGCCGCGCGGCACGCGGGGCAAACCGCCGCCACCGGCTCGCTGAGGAAGAAAAGCAGCTACTTCCCGGCGGCTTTCGCCTGGATAGCGAAGTCCCAGATCTGAATATTCAGCGCGTTTGGCGTGTACTCGATCACCGCGTACTCGCCTTCCAGCAGCGGATCCTTGGGCCAGATCTTATAGAGCCCGGCTGGGTCCAGCTCCCGCTGCAACGTATCCACCAGCGTGGCTGTTTCCTCGACATCCTTGTCGACCGGCAGGTAGACCAGGTTTTCGACAATCCGCACATTGCCCTTGACCGTCAGTCTGGCTACGCCAAAGCGTTCCGGCTCGGAGAGCTGTATGTAGAACTCCTGCTCCGGGTCGCTGAAGACACTTGCCGAATGCGCACCATCGATTTCGAGCGTCCCCTTGCCGCTCAGCGCCTGGCCGATAGGTGTCAGCACTTTCAGCAGCTGGCGCTTCTTGTTGATGTGCACCGCAGACTCGGCCACTTTCAGCGTCTTGGTCTGGTCGCCCTCCAGCCAGTAGACACCTGGAGCTTGCGGGATTCGTGACGTTTCCTTTGCGATGGCGCGCTCCGCCGCCGCCTCCTCGGCCAGCACCTTGGCGTCTTTGGCCAGCTCGGTCTGGCGCTCCGAGGCCTCTGCCTGGGTGCGCTTGAGATCCACCAGATCGAGCGGAATCTCTTCCCAATCGCCGCGCTCCACGCTGTAGTAGCGCACGCGGTCCTGCTGCACTTGATATTCGCGCACCAGGTGGTAGCCGCCGTCCTTCAGATAGAGCCTGACGTTGGCGGCCCACGCCACCATCACGAGCAAGCAGACGATTGCGCTCCGACGCATGTTCTCTAACCACTACTTTAGCCGCAAAACCGTCGTGGCGCGGGCAGTCAAGCCTGCTGAGCCGGGATTCGTCCCGGCTTTTCTTTCAGGCCCTGGATCGAGAGAAGAAGGGGTCGTGCGAATTCTCTCGCCTCATCTAGAATTAAAGTATGCGCATCCTTCTGTTCAGCGGCAAAGGAGGCGTGGGAAAGACCAGCCTGGCAGCGGCCACCGGGCTGGAGCTTTCGCGTCTTGGCTATCGCACGCTGGTGATGAGCGTGGATCCGGCGCACAGCCTCGCCGACGCGTTCGACCTGGAGACCGATCTCTTCCACGGCAGGACGGGCGACCCGCTTCCGATCAACGACCGCCTGTCGATTCACGAAGTCAACATCCAGAAGGAGATCAAGCGCCACTGGAAGGAGATCTCCTCGTACGTCGTCTCCGTACTGCGCACCACCGGCATCAGTGATGTCGAGGCGGAAGAACTGGCCATTCTGCCGGGGATGGAAGAACTGAGCGCCATGATGTGGGTGAATCAGTTTCGCCGCGAGGCGCTCTATGACGTGATCGTGCTGGACTGCGCGCCGACAGCCGAGTCAATGCGTTTCGTCAGCATGCCCACCACGCTCGAATGGTACATGAAGCACATCTTCCCGTTCCAGCGCGGCATCATCCGCGCCGTGCGGCCCATCGCCAACCGCGTGTCCCCGGTGGAGCTGCCCACCGAGGGCTACTTTTCGAATATCCAGGAGCTATTCGCCAAACTGGACGGCATCGCCGAACTTCTGGAGGATCCGGCATCAACCAGCGTGCGCCTGGTGACAAACCCGGAGCGCATGGTGCTCCGCGAAACCCAGCGCGCCTTCGTTTATTTTTCATTGCATGGTTTGACGGTGGACAGCGTGATCGTCAACCGCGTGCTGCCGCAGGCCGTCACCGACGAGTGGTTTCAGGAATGGCGCGCGTCGCAGGCGCGCGTGCTCGAGGAAATCGATGCGTACTTCGCACCCGTCGCCGTCAAGCGCGTCCCGCTGTTCACCCACGAGGTGCTGGGGCGGGAGCGGCTGGAGGAATTGGCCCGCACCCTGTACGCGGCGGGCGAGGATCCGGCGCGTGTCGAACGCACCGAGGCGCCCTATACATTCACCAAGCAGGACGGCCACTATGAAGTGAAACTGCGGCTGCCTTTCGCAGCCAAGGGCGAAGTGGGATTATTTAAGAAGGGCGATGAGCTGGTGGTGGAAATCGGCACGCTGCGGCGCCACATCGGCCTGCCGATCTCGATGGCCGGCCTGGCGCCCACCCGGGCCCGGCTGGAAAACCGTGTTCTGACCGTGGAAATGAAGGAGAGCTGAAGATGGCTGAAAGCAATCACGCACCCGCAGGCGCACCGGCTGCCGCTCACGGCTGCTTCCTGTGCAATATAGCGATGCCGTTTCTGGAGCAACTCTGGCCGGCCGACGCGGGCAATCACTTCCGCGCCTCGCGCGTCGAGTTTCTGAAGGGGATCCGCAGCCTGATCGACGATCGCATTGCGCGTATGTCGCCGGAAGAGAGTAAAGGCACCCACGTCGCCGTGGAGTGAGGCAGCTGCACCAGCCTGACCGGCTTACGAAGTGGACCGGCGTCCGGCCCGCGCGCCAGAATCAGGTTCTGGGTTTCGTGAGACGGCGGAAGAGCTTGTAGCCGAGGAAGAAGGTCACCGCGCCTGCCACTGCACCGGCGCCGATCACCACGCCCGCCGATAGCGCGGTAGCCGTCCCTTGAGCGGCGAGTTCGAGAACGCCGACGGTAGCCCCACCGGCCGTGCCAACTCCGGCGCCCACTCCCGTCACCGCTGCCGCTTCCGCTTTTTGCTTTCCAGCCTCCGTCATATTCTTAGGGCCTCCTAAAGCAATGTCCCTGAACGGGATCTAATACTCTCATTATATGTCCGGCCAGCCCCGGTCGCCGGTGCGGCTGGCGCCGCCTCGGGGTTTCTCTGTATCCAGTTGCAAATCAATTGATTTCCCTCGCGAGAAGATCCAAAAGACAGCGCCTTTCATGTCACCTTTCGTCAGTATAGGAGTAGATCGCCCGGGAGGTGTACGATGGGCCGTGGACGTGGACACTGAAGGCGTGGGAACCGAGCGCATGGATATCGTCGATCCTCAGCAGGAACTCAGAAGGCTCGACGAACAGATACGGTCAGCGACTGAACTCGCCGCACTTAAGCCGATCTATTTCCGGCTGAACGAAATCATCCAGGCCTTCCCGGGCGATTTCGACGTGCAGTTGGCGGGAAACGAAATCAAGCAGCAAGTAATGGCGCGCGGCGCGCTGCTCAAGCAGCAGGACGCGTCGGCGCATCCGCCCGCCGCGCCAGTTGCGCCAACAGCGGTGGTAGCGCAGCCGCCCGTGCCTCAAATGCCGTTCCGGGACGGCGCCACGCAGGGGCCGACGATGACCCTGGCGGCAACGGTCTCCTTCCCGCTCTTCCCATTGTTCTCCACTACGCCGCCCCCGCCGGAACCGCCCTCGCCGCCCGCCCAGTTCGCGGAGAATCTGGTGCCCTCGCCTGTGACTCCGCTCGAATCGGCCGTGATGACCGCGGCACCGGCGATGCCGGTATCGTACGCCTTACTCGACGCTGCTCTGCCTGAACAACCATCGCTCCCCCTCAGCGTTGCGGCGGAGGTTCCACCCGAACCGCCCGCCGAACCACCTCCTGTCGCGTTGGAAGTCCAACCGGTCGCGCCCTCGGATTCTCTCCCGGCGGCTCCCGCGACCGCGCCGCTGGAACAGGTTTCGCCCGCCCTGCCTGTGGCGGAAGAGCAAACGCCCGAAGTGCTGTTGACGGCTCCTGAGATCGCTCCGACGCAATCAGACGTGCCGCCGGCTTCGATGTCGGATGCCGCTGAGGCCGCATCACCTGAGCCTGCGATTCCCGAATTTGCGACGACGCCCATAGCCGGCGCGGCGCCGCTGCAAGAGGTCGCGCTGCAGCCCGATGTCGCGGCCGAAAGCGTGGCCCATGCTCCGGCCCTGCCGGAGATCGTCGAAGTTCCGCCGCCTTCGCTTCCCGCTATGTCCGAGGACGCCGCGGTTCCTGCCTCGGCCGCCCCAATGGAAAACAGCGCGGTTCCCGAAGCGGCGCCGTCGCCGGTACCATGCGATACGGCCCCGCTGGAGCCGGCTTCGCTCGCACTCGACCTGGTAGCTGAGAATCCGCACGCAGCGCCTGAAGCTCCGCCGCCCACTGCAACGCCGGCAGCCGAGCCTACCCAGCCAGCCTGGCTTCCGGAACTGGCGGCAACCGTGCCCGCCGCAGCGTCCGAATTGCACGAACTGCACCCTGCAACGCCATTGCCGGCCGCCGAGCCCAAACCGGCGGAAGCGGGACCTTGGTCACCTCCGCCCAGCGGATCCGCGCCGGAACCACTCCCGCCGCCGCTCGATGCGAAGCCGGCCGGTCCGTCCCAGCCGTTCAAAATGCCTCCGCGGAGGCGCACCGGATTCCGTTGGAACCGCCCCGTGGTGATCGGGCCCATCGCCGGTGTGGCGCTGGCCCTCATCCTGATTCTTGTGCTTGTGCACCAGGCTCGCCAGCGCAACGCGGAAATTGCGGCGCGGAACGCGGCAGCTGTTGCAGTCTCGGTTACGACCAGTCCCACGGGCGCCCTGGTAAAAGCGACACCGGCGCAGTCCGGCGCCGGCCGCGCGGGATCCTCTTGCACCTCCAATTGCAGGCTGGCTCTCACGCCGGGCACTTATCGCATCACCGCATCCCTGGACGGCTTCGAGCCGGCAGCCGGCACCGTCACCGTGGCGGCACTGAAACCGGCGACGCTCAGCATGACCCTTCAACCGCAGGCGCAATCGGTCCGCCTCCTGACCGATCTTGGCCAGGGCAAGGTTGCCGTGGACGATCAGCCGCCAGTCGATCTGCAGGAAGGCCAACTGGTGCTCGACAGAATGGCGCCAGGCACGCACAAAGTGAAGATCATCGGAAAAGACGGCGACGCCTCGTTCTCGTTTGAGGTCGCGAATGCGCGGCTGCCGGTGGTCACTGGTCCGCTGACCGCGCGGAACATGATCGCGGTGCTGGTGGCCAGTTTCGGAAAGCAGGCGCGTGTGCTGACCAATGCCGGCCCGTGGAAACTGGCAGTCAACGGCCAGCCGCAAAGCGATACCGGTCCAGCCGGTACCGACGTCACCAATTTTCAGCCGGGCGTGAATGAGATCGTGGTGGGCGAGGGCAAAGACCAGCGCAACATGAGCGAGAGCTTTGGCGCCGCGCCGACGCTGACCGCCTTCCTGAAAACCGACGTCAATGCAGGCACGCTGATTGTCTCCTCCAGCCAGGATGGCGCGAGCGTGTTTCTGAACGGCAAGGAGTACCAGAGGCGCACGCTGCGCGGCCAGCTGCGCATCCAGTTCCTCGGAAAAGTCTCGGTCCGCGTGTCCAAGAGCGGCTTTCAGGACGAGCCGGCCCAAGCCGTGGACGTGAAGAAAGGCGCGGAAGTTCGCCTCCAGTTCGACCTCAAGCCGCAGCCGCAGTTCGGCTCGCTCGAAATCCGCGGTGCAATCGCCGGCACCGAGGTTCTGGTTGACCAAAAAACCGCCGGAACGGTAGCGCCGGATGGCTTGTTCCATTTCGGCACCGTCGCGCCGGGCGATCACACGATCGAATTGCGCCGCGAACAATACCAGCCCAAGCGGCTGCAGCGGTCCTTCCACGCCGGTCAGGCTGTCGTTCTCTCGGGCGGGGATGCGGTGCTGGTGGCGGCCGGTGGCACCCTACGCATCACGCGGAACCCGGCGGCGGCGGCCGTCAAGTACCGCCGCGGTGAAGAAACGGAATCGCACGAGGTCCGCGGCAATCAGATCGATCTGCCTCCCGGAACCTACACCTTCTCCGCGACGGCGCCTGGATACCTCGAATCGGCGACGCGCGTCCAACTGGCGGCCGGCGAGAACCGGGACCTGGAATTCACACTCCACGAACGGCAGGCCGCGCCTCAACCAACCGGAGTAAGCGCCATGGCGGAGTTTGAGGACGCGCAGGACTGGACGAAAGAAGGCGACAGCTGGGTCCACAAGGGCGGCGGTTTTGTCCCCTTCAAGCTGCCACCCAAGGGCGTCTTCACTTTCAAAGTGGAACTGGTCAAGGGCGGCGGCGTATTTCGTGCGGGCCAGATCCGCTGGTTCGTCCAATATATCGACGGCAAGAATTACTTGCTCAGCGAGATCGACCGCAAGAATTTCCGGGCCTGGGTAGTCCAGAATGGCCAGCGGCTGGAGCGGGTGCCCAAGACGCCGCACAATCTCGGCAATCAGAAGACGTTTACGATTCAGATCGAAGTGGCGGCGGATCGCCTGGTCCAGAAAGTGCGCGTGGGCGACGACTGGAAAGTGATCGACACCTTTGCCGAGCCCGGCCGGGATTACACAAAGGGCAAGTTCGGATTTCTGATCCAGGGCAACGACGAAATCGCCATTTCCGATTTCAAATTCCAGCCCAAGTAACGGACACGTCCGCAGGCATTGGGTAGGGCACGCTTGAGCTTGCCGGTTTTTCTTTCTGATACACTTGGCATCGCCGGCAGACCTTGACGGCAAACCGGAAAGAATGCGCCCGTGCTGACCCGAAGAGAATTACTCCAACTGGCAGCCGTTTCGCCGGCGCTGGCAGCTACCGGCAGCGCGTCGTCTCTCGCCTTTTTTGATTATTCCCAGGTGGAACTCCTCGACGGTCCACTGCGGCGCCAATTCGACGCCAATCACAGCTTTTTCCTGCAGCTGAATAACGACCGCATGTTGAAGATTTACCGCCAGCGGGTGGGCATGTCCGCTCCCGGGGCCGACATGGGAGGTTGGTACGACGACTTTTGTCCGGGCGCCCACCTTGGGCAGTACATTTCCGCCCTGGCACGGTTCGCCGGCGCAACCAACTCCGCCGCGACGCGCGCCAAGGTAAGGAGCCTGGTTCGCGGCTATGCCGAAACCCTGGATCCGACCGGCAAGTTCTTTGTGGATTTGCGCTTTCCCGGCTACACCTATGACAAGCTGGTCTGCGGGCTGATCGATGCGCACTCCTACGCCGGTGATGCGACCGCGCTGCAAGTGCTGGACGCAACCACCCGCGCCGCCCTCCCGCACATGGCGGAGCGCGCGTTGACCCCCGAGGAGGCGCATCAACGTCCCCACAAAGATGAAACTTACACCTGGGACGAAACTTACACGTTCGCCGAGAACCTGTTTCTGGCTTATGAGCGAACCGGCGACCGCAAGTATTACGACTTAGCCAGGCCCTACCTGCTTGACCGCAGCTTCTTTGACCCGCTGGCGCGCGGCGAGAACGTGCTCACGGGACTGCATGCCTACAGCCATGTGAATGCGCTCAGTTCCGGCATCCAGGGGTATCTGAAGCTGGGGGATGCCAAATACTTCTCCGCCGTCAAGAATGCGGTGGACATGATCCTGAAGGATCAGAGTTTCGCGACCGGCGGCTGGGGGCCCAATGAGACATTCGTCGATCCAGGCAAAGGCGAACTCGGCGACAGCCTCCGGACCAGCCACAGGCACTTCGAATCGGGTTGTGGCAGTTACTCGCATTTCAAGCTGATGCGCTACCTGCTGGCGCTCACGCGCGACTCCCGTTACGGCGACAGCATGGAGCGCGTGCTGTATAACGTCGCCCTGGGGATCATGCCCATTCTCGAGGATGGCTCGACATTCTATTACTCCGACTACCATCCGTCCACGCGCAAGAGTTACATCCGCATGATGCCGCCGGAATCTCCGTACCGGTGGGATAAGAATGACCTGTGGCCCTGCTGCTCCGGGACCTTTCCGCAAGTGACCGCGGATTATGGAATCAGCTCATACCTGCGCGCTCGAGACGGCATCTACGTCAACCTTTACGTTCCGTCCCGCGTGATCTGGCAACAGGGCGCCGTGCGGAGCTCGATCTTGCAAAAGACGGACTATCCGGAGGGCAACAACATCACGCTTACCCTGTCTTCCCCGCCTTCGGATGACTTCACGGTTTATCTGAGGATCCCGGGCTGGGCGGGAAGCGGCACCTCAGTCGCCATCAACGGCCATCGGCTCCGGGCAGACCTTGTGCCAGGATTCTTTCCGGTTCGGAGAAGATGGAAGACGGGCGACAGAGTTGAGCTCGAGATCGATCAAACGCTACGGCGCGAGCCTGTCGACGCGCAAACCCCGGGCCAGGTTGCGCTGCTACGCGGCCCGCAAGTTATGTTCGCACTCACGGAGAGCCAGCCAAGAGTGACGCGCGGCCAGCTGGCCTCGCTGCGGGTCGAACGAGCGCAAGGCGATGACTGGGTGGTGCGGACCGGAACCGGCGATATCCGGATGCGCCCGTTCGGCGCGATCCGCGATGAAGCCTACCAGACCTATTGGGAAGTGACCGGATAGAACCGCGTTAAGCAAATGCACCGGCGGCAAGCAACCGACGCTGCAAAGAAATCGTCGCGCTGTAATGCCGGCGGTCTCCTGTGGCCGGTGCCCTCGGAACTAAGAACCTTGTGGCCTGCCGCGGCGCGCCAGGGTGCGGGAAGAATCGCGCCGGCGATCTGTTACCATCCGAACGAATGGACGCGGTACAGATTTCGCACGTCACCAAAACTTTCGGCAGTGTAACCGCGGTAAACGACCTCTCGCTCGCGGTGCCGCAGGGTTCGATTTATGGGTTTATCGGACCGAATGGCTCGGGGAAGACGACCACGATGCGCATGATCGTGAACATCTTCTATCCCGATTGCGGGGAGATCCGTCTCTTTGGAGATGGCCGGCCGCAAAACAGCGCAGACCTGATCGGATACCTGCCCGAAGAGCGCGGCCTCTACCAGAAAATGAGCGTCCAGGCGCTGCTGGAGTTTTACGGCGAGTTGCGGTCCGGCCGCAGCGTCAGCGCAGAAGTCTTGAGCTGGCTGGAAAGACTGGAACTGGCAGGGCGCGCCTCCGCCAAGGTCGAAACGCTCAGCAAGGGCATGAGCCAGAAGGTTCAATTCATCGCCACCGTGATTCCGGAGCCGAGGCTTCTGATCCTGGATGAACCTTTTAGCGGCCTCGATCCCGTGAGCGCGGATGCCATCCGTTCGGCGATTCTGGATCTCCGCCGCCGCGGCGTGACCGTCATCCTCAGTACGCACGATATGCACCTGGCCGAGTCCATGTGCGACTACATCCTGATGATCTTTCGCGGCCGGAAGGTTTTGGACGGCACTCTCAGCTCGATTCAGGATCAGTACGGCGAGGACACGATCCGGGTCACCACGGCGGGCGGCCTCGCGGCGCTCGAACGCCTGCCGGGAGTCGAGCAGGTCCGCGACCTGGGACAAGTACAGGAGCTGCGGCTGACGCGCGGCGCGGACCCGCAGGATGTTCTGCGGGCCCTGGTAGCAGGAGCTCGGGTGACGAGTTTCTCCCTGGTGAAGCCTTCTTTGCACGACATCTTCGTTCGCATCGCCGGCGCGGCGGCCGTGGAGGAAAGCCATGCGAACGCATAAGGTCCTGACCATCGCCAGGCGCGACTACGTCGCCACGGTTCGCACCAAGGCCTTCCTCTTTGGCCTGGTGGTGGCCCCGATCCTGTTTGGTGGCGGATCGATCGGAATGTCGATGCTCAAGGGCGGACCGGACTTGAAGGACCGGCACGTCGCGATCATCGACCACACGAGCCTCGTGGCCGGCGCCCTGGTCAGCGCTGCCAAAGAGAAGAACGATCAGGAGCTCTTCGATAAGAAGACGCACCAGCAGATTGCGCCCCGCTACGTTTTCGAAGTGATCGCGCCTGCTGCCGGTTCCAGCGGACAATTGCTGGCGCTCTCCAACCGCGTACGCAGCAGACAGCTGGCGGCATTTCTGGAAATCGGCAAAGACGTGCTCCAGCCGCCCAAGGATTCCGGCGACGCCGATGAGGCGGCCAGCGAGAAGACGGACCCCGACACGCGCGTCTCTTACTACACCAACGCCGGGGGCATCGACGAAATGCGCACCTGGCTGAATGGCCCCATTCGCGACGGTGTGCGCCTGGCGCGCCTGGTGCGTCTCGGCATTGACATCCAGCGGAATCCGGGCCTGTCGGCCTCCGTGCCAATCGACGGGCTGAGCCTGCTGGAGCGCGACGAAAAAAACGGCCAGGTGCACGAAGCGCGCAAGCGCAACGAGTTGGAAGGATTCTTTGTGCCTTTCGCGGTGGCCATGATTCTCGCCATGATCGTCATGGTAGGCTCCGCGCCCATGCTGCAGAGCGTCACCCAGGACAAAAGCCTGCGCATTGTGGAGACATTGCTGGGAGCCGTCACCCCGCTCGAACTCATGACCGGCAAAGTGCTGGGCTCGGTTGGGGTTTCGGTTACCAGTTCCCTGCTGTACGTGATCGGCGGCACGGTAGCAGTCAACGCCCTGGGCATCGCCGGCCTGCTGCCGCTGACCATCATCCCGTGGTTCTACGCCTTCCTGCTGACCGACCTGGTCATGCTGTGCGCCTTCGCCGCGGCGCTTGGGGCGTGCTGCAGTACGCCGCAGGACGCGCAGAACCTCGCCATCGTGCTGCTGATGCCGTGCCTGATCCCGATGTTCATGCTGGTGACTGTGCTGCGCCAGCCCAACGGAATGCTGGCTACCGTTTTGTCGCTGGCGCCGCCATTCACCCCCATCCTGATGCTGTTGCGCCAGGCTATGCCTAGCGGCGTTCCTGCCTGGCAACCCTGGGCCGGACTGGCGGGAGTTTTGGTCTTCGCTGCAGGCACCGTATGGGCCGCCTCGCGCATCTTCCGCGTCGCCATCCTGATTCAGGGGAAACCCCCGAGGTTGGCCGAAATGGTGCATTGGGCCCTAAGGGGCTGAAACAGTGACACTTCTGGACAGGTAAGAACCTGATATCCATCTCGCCGGTATGTCCTGTAATGGTGGATATGAGAGTCAACTATCCTTCGTCCGGGATTCCCCTATTCTCTTGATTCTCTTGAACTGGTGTAGTTAATTACACTCGTTTTGGTACCGGAGGTATGCCATTACTGCGCTTCAAAACGCGTAGAACCTTCAGGACTTTTGCATACATTATCGACCACTTAAACTCGGACTTGTGAACGGTTCTCTCGGCTGCTCTCGATGCATCATTCGCTTTCTTGTGGTCGCGATTCTGGGGTGTGGAATCGCTGCCGCCGACACGATTATCGCCGGTGGACTTGACGCGACGCGTGGCGAATATAGCGTGTGGGTCAAGGAGGACGGCGCAAACTCGAACACCTATTTTTCCAACGCAATCGAGACCGAACTGACCAGAAACATCGACGAATGGAACCGGGGCGCTTTGTCAATTGACCTGTTCACCGACATCAGTCTCGAAACCGCGTCCGGGATCAGCGCGACCGTGGCGAGCCAGATCACCCTGGCGTCGAACGCGGCCCCCAGCGAGCGGATAGTACCAGTGCCGCCGATCAGCGAAAGCGTGCCAGCGTCCGCGCAAGCGCCGGGCTCGCAGTTGGCCAGTTTGGCCCAGCATCGCGGCAGGAAGCTGCGTAGCCGGCAAGTGGAGTAAGGGAGCAAAGACGATGAAGAGATTCTTGGTAGTGCTGTTCGCCGGACTCGTCTTGGCCAGCCTCGCGAGTGCATCGAGCCTGTATTACTACGAGTGCACCGTTACGGGCGGAGGCTTCCCCGCCGAGTTCACCGGCGGAAATGGAACCGCGACCTCAAACTGCCCGGCCGCGCCCGTATTGCCGCTCGGTGATGTCTACACGGCAGTGATCCTGTGGGATACGGCCGACTACCAATTCGGCCTCACCCCCACCAACGAGGTCCAGATGGCCGAGACCCCGAACAGCGGAACATGGGCTGCATCGGGCTGGGTCTCGCCGACCGTTACCTGCGACGTCGCGGGAACCGGAAGCTCCAACGTGGGACCTTGCACCCCCACCGGAACTTACGCGCCTTCCACCTCATTTGAATCCTTAACATTGACGGGAGCCGCGTTGCAGACCTTTGCAATGGGCGGCTTTTCGGTGACCGACGTTTCGACTGTGATGACGGGAACGGTTGCCATGTCCGCGATTGGCAACTTCGTCGAGTACGACTACGCGCCGGCGAGCACCGTTCCCGAGCCGGCAACCCCGGCTGCGGTTGGCGGCGCCTTCCTGGCTCTTGCCGCTCTGGCGCGCAAGCGGCGCTCGTAGTCCCCGATTGGCCTGACTCTCCCATCGCTGGCACAACCTCCCGATCAGACCAGGCTCGCCCCCACAGAGTCGGTAAGCGTGGCGAACTCTGTTCTTTCTAGTACATTCCGGCTATTGCCATACGCCGCCACGGTGATAGAATCACGAGATCCTATGAAACAGCGATTTGCTCTAGCCATTGCCCTCGGCCTCCTTGCGAGCGCGGCCGGTTTCGCGGCCGACCAGAAAACGGTCACCGGGTGGGTGCTCGACTCCGCCTGTGCGTTCACCAAAGGACTGTCAAAGCCCATCAGTGTCGAATGCGCGATCTCGTGCGCAAAGAACGGATCGCCTCTCGTCATTCTCCAGGACGATGGGTCCATTTACTGGCCAATCGCAGACTCGATGCCGGCCGAAGGTCAGAACAAGCGGCTCATGCCGTTTGCCGGCAAACGGGTCACGGTGACAGGCAAAACCTATGATCGCGGTGGATCTACCGCGATCGTCATCGAGAAGATTGCCGCGGCCGGCAAGTAGACCGTCCGACTGTGACGGGCCGTTCTGCCCGGCATGACGATGCCTCCGCACGACGCCGTCCGCGGGGCGCGCGCCCCTCTGGATGAGCAAATTCGCGTTCGGCATCGACTTTGGCACGACGAACAGCTCGATTGCGCGCGCGAACGCCTCCGGCGAAATCGAGCTGGCCCGGTTTTCGCATGCCAGCGGGCTCACCGACGCTTATCGCTCCCTGCTGTACCTCGACCACGTGAAGGACCGCGGCGCCAGCCGGATCAGGTCCTGGAGCGGCCCGGCCGCGATCGATGAATACCTTTCGGCTGAAACCAAGGGGCGCCTGGTTCAGTCGCTCAAGTCATTCCTGACCAGCCGCACTCTGAAAAGCACGGACGTCTTCGGAAGACGCCTGACCGTTGAGGATCTCATCGCTCACATCCTTCGCGATCTGCGGGAAAGGGCCGAGACACAGTTTGGCACGGCGATTCGAACTGCCGTCGTCGGGCGGCCGGTGCGTTTCGTGGGAGCTGAAACCGAGCAGGACAACCATTTCGCCGAGGAACGCCTGCTGGCGGCATTCCAGCTCGCCGGGTATGAATCCGTGGAGTTTGAGTTGGAGCCGGTCGCCGCAGCTCACTACTACGAGTCCACCCTGGATCACAACGAGTTGATCCTGATCGGAGACTTCGGAGGCGGAACCAGTGACTTTTCCCTGCTGCGCGTCGGCCCCGACATTCGCAAACGAGGCAGAGCCCGCGCAGACTTACTGGGCAATAGCGGTGTTGGTCTGGCCGGCGACGCGTTTGACGCCAAGATTGTCCGCAATCTGGTGTCCCCATCGCTGGGCAGAGGTTCTTCGGCGCGGTCGATGGACAAGGTGCTGCCGGCCGTCCCGAACTGGGTCTACGCCAAACTGGAACGATGGCACCACCTCTCCTTTCTGCGCACCAGCAGCGTCATGAATATGCTGAACAGCAGCAAAGCGGAGGCATTCGAACCGGAGAAGATCGAGGCGCTGATCCACCTCATCAAAGAGGACCTCGGATATGAACTGCATCGCGCGGTTCAAAAGGTAAAGTACGATTTGTCGGAGCACGCGAAAGCGCCTTTCCGGTTTTCCGATGGCGTCATCGAGATTGAGGCGACCGTGGAACGAAGCGCGTTCGAAAACTGGATCGCCGAAGAACTCGCGCAAATCGAGACCTGCATCGACTCGCTGATCGCCGCTTCCGGAATCAAGCCCAAAGACGTCGATATGGTGTTCCTCACCGGCGGCTCGTCGTTCGTTCCAGCCGTCCGGCGCATCTTCGCAACACGTTTTGGTGACGCCAGGATTCGCACCGGTAATGAGTTCACTTCCGTCGCGCGCGGCCTGGCCGTGAAAGCTACGCGCCGCGCGCGCTCAGGCCCTACGGGTCGCCAGCGGTGAGCCGGCAAGTTTAAGATCCGGACGAGGCCACCATGCCACATTTTGTTGCGCCGTCGAACGAAATGTGGTTCATATATGAGCATGAGGTCTCGACACCGTCTCACCCCGGCATGCTCGCTATTCGCGGCAGTCGCACTTGGCTTATGTGTGTTCGCCCAGAGCGCGGTTGACACCAAGAATTGGACGGCCGAGCAGGATCACCAGAACATGATGGACCAACTCGGAATCAAGGCCCTTCGCCCGGGTCCGAGCGGCAACGAGGGTGCGCCGAACCACGCCAACTACGATGAGACTGGGGCGAATCCGTTTCCAAATCTGCCCGACGTTCTGACCCTGAAGAACGGCAAGCGTGTCACGACAGCCAGAATGTGGTGGAACCAGCGGCGGCCGGAAATTGTCGAAGACTTCGAACGCGAGGTGCTGGGAAGGATCCCAAAGAAAGTTCCGAACGTGACCTGGGAGGTTGTGAAGGCTGCCGATGCGAAGGTTGGCGAGCATTCTGTCATCGGCAAGCAGCTTCTCGGCCATGTCGACAATTCCATAGACCCCGATATTCAGGTCGATATGCAGATGACGCTGGTTCTCCCGGCGGACGCCAAAGGACCGGTGCCGGTGATGATGATGTTCGGCGGCCGCACCATTCCCGAGGTTGCGTTTCCCCCGCCCACATTCCCCGGGCGGGCTGGAGCGCCAGCAGGACCCCCCGCCGCCGGCCGTGGGCCAATGCCGGCTCCCGCGAATGCCGATCCGCCTGCAATCGAGCAACTCATCGCCGATGGCTGGGGAGTTGCGACCATCAATCCCTGGAGCATCCAGGCTGATAACGGTGCCGGTCTCACCAAGGGAGTCATTGGCCTCGTCAACAAGGGGCAGCCGAGAAAGCCGGACGACTGGGGCGCGCTGCGTGCCTGGGGATGGGGCGCTTCGCGCGGCCTCGACTACCTCGAGACAGACAAAGCCGTGAACGCGAAACAGGTAGGGATCGAGGGAGTTTCGCGTTACGGCAAAGCCGCGCTGGTAACGATGGCTTTCGATACGCGCTTCGCCGTAGTTCTGATCGGCTCTTCCGGCGAGGGTGGAACCAAGCTGCATCGCCGCAACTGGGGCGAAGCCGTCGAAAACCTTACCGGTTCGGGAGAATACCACTGGATGGCCGGGAACTTCCTGAAGTACGGAGCCTCTGAAGCGACCTTCGGCAGCAAAACGGCGGCCGATCTGCCGGTAGATGCTCACGAACTGCTGGCGCTCTGCGCGCCGCGCCTGACCTTCATCAGCTACGGCGTGCCGGAGAAGGGCGACTCGAAGTGGCTCGATCATCAGGGTAGTTTTATGGCCGCCGTGGCCGCGGAGCCGGTATTCCGCTTGCTCGGCGCGCGGGATCTCGGCGTTACCGCGGACTATCACGCTGCCAGAATGCCGGCGGTCAACGTCGGGCTTCTCGATGGGCAGCTTGCCTGGCGCCAGCACGACGGCGGGCACACCGACGCGCCGAACTGGAAATACTTTATCCCCTGGGCCGACCGATTCCTGCATCACTCGGGCGCGGCGGGTCACGCGTGAAAACCATTCTGGCTGGCCTGGCGATCATCGCGATCTTGCACGCCCAGACGGCTCCCGCCGATCAGCCGATTGCCAGGACCGACCAGAATTCCGGGATCGCACACCAACAGCTTCTCGCCAAGGCTAAACAAGGCCGCATCGACATCTATTTCGAGGGCGACTCCATCACGCGCCGCTGGGGCGCAACGGACTATCCGGCGCTGCTGGAAAACTGGCGAACGAATTTTTTCGGATGGAATGCGGCGGACTTTGGATGGGGAGCCGATCGCGTTGAGAATATCCTCTGGCGGCTCGAGAACGGCGAGTTGGATGGCGTGAATCCAAAGGTGATCGTGTTGTTGGCCGGCACGAATAGTATTGAAAACCGGGCTCCGTCCGAGGGCATCGACAGCGCCGCCGCGAATGTGATCAGGGGGCTCGAAGCCATCGTGCGCGTCATGCAGGTGAAAGCTCCCGGCGCGGTGATCGTTCTGATGGGGATCTTCCCACGGAACGACAACATGGCGGTGATGCCGGAGATCGCCAGTATCAACGCCAGCCTGGCCAAGATGGCAGATGGCCGAAAAATCCGCTATTTAAATATCAACGACCGGCTCGCCGACGCCGAAGGCAAGCTCTACGACGGCATGATGAACGAACGGGACAAGTTACATCCGCTGCTGAAGGGATACCAGGTCTGGGCGGACGCGCTGAAGCCGCTCTTCACGGAACTGCTTGGGCCTCCCGCCAGTGAAGACCACGCGCCGCCTCCCACCGGCGATCCGTCCGCGCGCTGACCGACCGCCTTAGCTCCAGCCGATCTCAGTAGCGGGATTTGGTTGCGGTGCGATGGTGCTACTGTTTCTTGTATGAAGACGGCGTTGTTCGGGCGGATCGTGTTTGGCGCGTCCGCGGTATTGTTCGGGGTCATCGCCCTGATGTGGCACGACTCCGACACCTGGCAAACCCTGCGTCAGATCTGGAGCCTGCCTTTTGGAAC
>CAZZHN010000025.1:10684-34636 GCA_964654065.1 uncultured Solibacteraceae bacterium | reverse complement strand
GCCGCTGGCGGGTGAGGCGAACCCCCCGCTGCTTCAGCGACCCTTCCGTCGAATCCTGCGCCATGGCGGAACTCTCCAATTCTATCAGGAGCAGCCCCGGCGAGGCGTGGACCGTGGTAGGTGGCCGCCTCTCCCCGCCTGATACAATTCGTGTCTGCCATGTTCCGCAAGGTCCTGATTGCCAACCGCGGGGAGATCGCGGTTCGCGTGATGCGCACGCTGCGGGAAATGGGAATTCCCTCCGTCGCTGTTTTCTCCGATGTCGACCGCACGTCGTTGCATGTCCGCATGGCGGACGAAGCCGAGTACGTCGGCGCGGCGCCGTCCTCGGAAAGCTATCTGCGTGCGGACCGGATTCTGGCGGCAGCCCAAAAGCATGGCGCCGAAGCGATCCACCCTGGCTACGGTTTCCTGAGCGAAAATGCCGATTTCGCCGAGGCCTGCGAGAATGCCGGCATCGCTTTCATCGGCCCGTCCGCGCACTCGATTCGCGCTATGGGCTCGAAAACTGCCGCCCGTCAGACGGCCACCGCAGCCGGTGCGCCAGTCGTACCCGGCACAGACCATGCGGTCGGATTGCCAGGGGCGCGGGCATTCGCGGCCGCTCACGGGTATCCAATATTGCTCAAGGCCGTGGCTGGCGGCGGCGGAAAGGGCATGCGAACCGTTGCCCGCGAAGACGAGTTGGAGTCTGCCTTCCGCAACGCCGCCAGCGAAGCTCAGCACTCTTTCAAGAATCCGGACGTCTATGTCGAGAAGCTGATCGAGAGGCCGCGCCACATCGAGATCCAGCTCATCGGTGACCGCCACGGCAACATGGTCCACTTGGGCGAGCGCGAGTGCTCGATCCAGCGTCGGCATCAAAAAGTGATCGAGGAGTGCCCGTCACCTCTGGTGGCGCTTCATCCCCAAATGCGGAAGGAAATGGGTGCGGTTGCGATTCGCGCCGCTCGCGCAGCCGGCTATTACAACGCCGGCACTGTGGAATATCTGGTGGACCAGGATCGCCGTTTCTACTTCTTGGAAATGAACACCCGGCTGCAGGTGGAGCATCCGGTGACGGAACTGGTCACAGGGCTCGACCTGGTGCGGTTGCAGATCGAGATCGCCGCCGGCGCGCGCCTGCCCTTTGCTCAGAAGGACGTTACTTACCGCGGTTGGGCAATGGAGTGCCGCGTCTACGCCGAGGATCCCTACCACGACTTTCTCCCCTCCCCAGGCAAGTTGACGCGCCTGACCCGGCCCCTCGGTCCGGGCATCCGCCTGGATGGTTGCGTTTACGACGGATGGACCGTACCCATGGAGTACGACCCGCTACTCGCCAAGTTGGCCGTGTGGGCCGGAAACCGCGAGGAGGCCACGGAGCGCCTGATCCGGGCGCTCCGCGAGTATGATGTGGGCGGCATTCGCACCAATATCGGTTTCTTCCGGCAGATTCTGGAGGATCCGGAGTTCCGCAGCGCCCAACTGCACACCGCATTCATCGACGAGTTCCTGGCACGCCGTAAGACCCTTCAGCCGCCGGCCGACGTGGAGGCGGTAGCCGCGCTGGCGGCGGCTCTGTATACGCAGTCGCGCCGCCCAGAGGGCGCTTCTCGGTCCGTGCGCACAAGTGCCTGGCTGGCAGAGGGCCGCGGGGACCTGTTGCGATGACTCTCGACATCATACTCTACGGCAGGGAACACCGCCTCGAACTCCTGGCCGGTGTTCCCGCATGCCGCTTCCGCCTCTCCGGCGGCCCGGAGCGCGCGGCGCATGTTGTGGCCCCTGTGCCCGGCATCTACTCGGTGCTGATGGATGGCCTCGTTTATGATGTCTGGGTCGAGGAAGCCGTATCCGGCCTGGTGATCGTGATCGACGGCTACCGCTTCGAAGCCGGGGTCTGCGACCCGCGCCGTTACAGCCGCCAGTCGCGCAACCGTGGGCCGGAAGGGATCCAGGGCCTGCGGGCGCCCATGCCCGGCAAGGTGGTGCGCGTCCTGGCAGCGCCTGGCGATGCGGTGGAAGCCGGACAGGGCGTGATAGTGGTGGAGGCCATGAAGATGCAGAACGAGCTCAAAGCCCCTCGCGCCGGGCGGGTCCTGTCGATAGCTGTCAAAGAGGGAGCCATCGTCGCTGCCGGCGACGTGCTGGCAACCATCGAATGATGACCCTGGCGCACGCACTCCTGCCTGCACCGTCAGCAATCGTGCCGGCGCGCTCCTGCCCACATCGCTGAGCCGTTTAGCCGGGACTCGGCGCCGCGCGCAGGATCACGTGGAGCTGGTGTCCGCCTGCCAGCCCCCGCTCTTACCGCAAATGAGCCTCGGCCCAGGCCAGCATGTCGCGCTGCGTTCCGGCGTCACCGTGGCGGGCTTCGATGTGCAGGTAACGGATGTCGCGGGCAGCGGCGCGCCGGGCAAGGGAGCCGTCATCACGCGCCCGGACGTGCTCCGTCAGCACCGCGTTGTAAGGCGACCCAGCCAGCGTTTCGTAATCAGCCGGGTCCGTGCAGAGGTAAAACGCCTGCGGATTGTCCGGTTGGGGCAACGAATGTTGGTCGCCCACTGCCGCGGCCTCCCTGGCGGACTCCGCGCCGGCACTGCTGTCCAGTGCGATCAGCAGGCCGCGATCCGGCGGAAATAGCGCGTCGAGGAGCTTCTCGCGCTGGCCGTCCAGCAGCTCGAGCGCCGATGCGACCTGGCCGTCGTTCCACCCGGTGTTCAGACTCCTCAGGCTGGCTTCAGCGCCGGCGCGCGAAAACATCCTGCCTGGATCAAGCTTGCCGCCGCTGATTTCCACCTCCCTCGTTGCGCCTTCAATCAGGTAGGCGGTTCCGCGCTGCGATTCCATGTGGCTGACGAGCAATTGCCGCGCGTCGCCCTCATCGCCATGGAGAAGCACATAGCGCCGCGTGGATCGCCGGTTGCGGATGATTTGGAACCGCATGCCCGCCACCGTGATTTCCTTGGGCCGGAACCATGGCATCCATCCCACCAGGGGCCCGGCAAGCGAAAGCGCCACGAAGTCGCGCCGTGAATAGGGGTTTGCCGATTTCATTCCATTTCCTCGTCCTGGCGTTTCTTGTGCTTGACCTTGGCACGGGAAGGCTTGGAGAGAATCACCGCTGTGGCGGGCACCCGCCCTACGCGCTCGCGAGCGATGGCCCTGACCTCTTTCGAGAGGTCAAACTTCTTTTTCTTCCGTGCCAAGCATCCTTCGCACAGCCGTCACCAGCATGTCCGGGCTGAACGGCTTGTGGAGAAACTCCACCCGTCCTGGCGCGGCCTGCTGCAAAACGCTCATGTCCACAGGATACCCGCTGCTGACGACAACTCGCAGCAGCTCGTGCGAGCCCAGTAACTGCAAAACAAGCTCGTTGATGCCGGTCCCGGCCATGCCGGCATCCACCACTACCACGGCGCATCTCTCCGGCTGCGGCTTCAGCTGCTCCCAGGCCTTCGCCATGGTGTTCGCGATGCTCACGGTGTATCCCAAGCGCCGCAGGTACATGCTCATCAGTTTGAGGAGCGCACCCTCGTCGTCGATGATTAGAATTTCCCCCGCAGCCTGGCTCATGCGCCGTAATTGATACTATCACCCTATGAAATTCTACACGGAATATCTAACATTTAAGACAGCCCGGCACCGGGAATATGTGAACATTACTTCTAAAGTTGAAAGCGCGCTGAACAAGAGCGGCGTCCAGGAAGGGATGATTCTGGTGTCCGCCATGCATATCACCGCGGGTGTGTGGGTCAACGACGCCGAAGACGGGCTGATTGCCGACATCGATGAGTGGCTGGAATCGCTCGCGCCCTTCCGCCCGGACTACCGCCATCATCACACCGGCGAAACCAATGGCGACTCACATTTGAAAAGCCTGCTGGTGCACCACCAGGTGATCGTGCCGGTAACCGGAGGCAAGCTGGATTTCGGCCCCTGGCAGCAGGTCTATTACGCCGAATTCGATGGCCGGCGCGCCAAACGCGTGATACTCAAGGTCATGGGTGAGTGAAGATTTCTCGCGAGGCTTGCAAGGAAATCGCCGCGCGCGGCATTGTGTCTAACGAGAGGCGCGGCGCGAACCACGCGGTTCGCCGGAGTCTAAGACGATATGATACGCACACTGTTCTGCCTGTTATTGGTCGCGGCCCTGGCCGTGCCCGCGGAATTACCCGTCACCCAGGTGGTGCTCTACAAGCACGGCGTGGGTTTCTTTGAGCGCGCCGGCACGTTAGGGGCCGGCGAATCGGCGCGTCTTGATTTTGACGCGTCCGAGATGAATGACGTTTTGAAATCGCTCACCATCGAAGAACGCGGCGGCGGTAAAATCTCCGGGCTGCGCTATGATTCCATGGACCCGCTGAGCCACACCCTGGCCCAGTTTCCCTTTCAGATCGGCGTTGCGCAACCGCTGAGCGGCATGCTCGACCAGTTGAAGGGCGCACGCCTCGAGCTCAAGTTCGGCAACGATACCGTGAGCGGCGTGATCGTCAACGCCCGGGAAATCCCCGCTGCCGAAAACCAGCCCGCGCGCGAGCAATTGACGCTGATGCTCGATTCGGGCGAATTGCGCAACCTGGACCTCAGCGCCGCCGCCGGCATTCGTTTCGCCGAACCGCAGCTCCAGCAGCAGTTCAAGGACTACCTGGCGGCGCTCGCCACGGCGCGGTCCAAGGAACGGCGCAGCGTGTATATCGATTCCACCGACGCCAAGGAGCAGCAGGTGACCGCCAGCTACATGGTCCCGGCGCCGGTATGGAAATCGAGCTATCGGCTCATCTTCCCGGAAGCGGGGAAACCCGTGCTAGAAGGTTGGGCCATCGTAGACAATACCACCGGCGAGGATTGGACCAAGATCCATCTTTCACTGGTGTCAGGGCGGCCGATTTCGTTTATCAGCCAGCTTTATGCGCCACGCTACGTGAGCCGGCCCACCGCCGAATTGCCGGAGGACACCGCCGCGCAGCCTGTTCTGCATGCCGGCGGATACACATTGGGCACACTGAACCCGGCTGACGCCGGTAGGGATAAGGAAGCGTTCGACGGGCCGGTTGGCTCTCTTGGCGCCAATGGGATCGTACCAGGTGTTGGGGGCGGATCTGGCGCGGGGGTAGGGTACTCGATGACAAAAAGACCTCGCTACCAGGCCGCGGCCGGGATCTCAGTCGCTGAAACGATGGCCCCGGCGCCGCCGCCGATGGCAACGCCCAGTTCCATCGTCGCCGGCGCTTCAGCCGATGCCATTGGCGAGCTCTTCGAATACCGCATCGCGCAACCCGTCACCATCCGCAAGAACGAATCGGCCATGCTGCCGTTCCTGCAAGAGGCGATCGACACTCGTAAACTGCTCATCTGGTCCGATCATTCTTCCGAACATCCCACCAACGCCGCCGAAGTCACCAACTCGACCGGCAAGGTGCTCGATGGCGGCCCCGTCACCGTGTATGACGGCGGCACATACGGCGGCGAGGCGCTGATGGAAACCCTCAAGGCCGGCGACAAGCGCCTCATCAGCTACGCCGTAGACCTGGGCACGCGCATCACCACGGCTTTCGGCAGCAAGCAGGCAGTGGAGCGCGAGATTCACTTGAGCCGCGGCGTCCTCACCATCAAGTCCGCTGCCGAAGAGACCGCCACCTACACTGCGCGCAACGTCGATCAGAAGGCTAAGACGCTGATCATCGAGCACCCGCTGCGCTTGGGCTACACGCTGCTCAACCAGAAACCAATGGAGAAAACCGCCGACAATTACCGCTTCGAGGTGCCGCTCGCAGCCGGGGCAACCAGGACGTTCGCGGTCTCCGAAGAACACGTCTTCGATAGCAGCTATGTAATCACGAATTTGTCGCCCGATTTCCTGCTGACCTACGTCCACAACCGGGAACTGAGCGAGGAAGGCCGCAAACAGCTCGGGAAGATCGCCAGTCAGAAGCAGCAGATCGCCGACAACAATGCGGCGCTCGATGACGCTCAGCGCCAGGTGCGCGACCTGGGCACGGATGAGGACCGGCTGCGCCGCAACATCGAGAGCCTGAACCGCGTCAGCGGCCAGCAGCAGCAGGTTCAGGACTACGCTCGCCAACTTGGCACGCTCGAACAAAAGCTCACCGCCACTCGCGACCACCAGGCGGAACTGGAAAAGAAGAAGACTGCCTTGCAGCACGACCTGGACGAGATGCTTGCTTCCGCCGCGTTCTGAGCCGGTGGTGGGGCAGGTTGGCAACCTGCGCACCGATTGTCAATCGGTGCAACCGGGCGCAAGCCCGGCGGGTGGTGGTGCGCTGTAGCGCACGACCCGGCCGGTCCGCCGCAATCGGACGCCATACTAGAATCGAAGCGTGAAGCTGGCACTCATCGGGTATGGGAACGTGGCGCGCGCGCTGGCGCGGCTCCTCAACAACAAAAGCCGCGAGTTGCCTTTCACCATCACCGGCATCCACACGCTGCGGCACGGAACCGCGGCGGACCCAGGTGGGCTCCCTTCCGAACCGGCGTTTGGCCCGCGCGTCCCCTCTGTGGAAGCGTTCCTGGACATGGCCCGCGCCGACGTCGCCGTCGAGCTGACCACGCTCGATCCCACCGCCGGAGAGCCCGCCATATCCCACATCCGTGCGGCGTTTGCCCGCGGGATGCATGTGGTCACTGCCAATAAAGGTCCCATCGCCCACGCCTACGCCGATTTGCGAGACCATGCGGCGCGCGCCGGGGTCGGGTTCCGCTTCGAATCGGCGGTGATGGATGGTGCGCCGGTGTTCAATTTGTGGCGCTACAGCATGCCGGGCGTGAAGGTGCTGGGGTTCGCCGGCGCGCTCAACTCGACCTCCAAAGTCGTGGTTGAAACCATGGAGCGCGGCGGCACATTCGAAGACGGCCTGGCCGCCGCCCGCGCCATGGGCATCACCGAAGCCGGCGGCGCCTTCGACGTGGAGGGCTGGGATTCCGCCGCTAAAACCGCGGCCCTGGCCAACGTGCTGCTCGACGCGCGCACCACGCCGCAGCAGGTTTCGACCCGCGGCATCGCTCGCCTCACGCCGGAGCGGGTCGAGGAGATGAACCGTCAGGGCAAGACCGTCCGCCTCATCAGTCGCGCGCGGCGCACCGGATCTCGCGTCTCCCTGCGCGTCCGCGCCGAGGTGCTCGACCGTTCCGACATCCTGGCCATGCCGCGCGGCACGTCCAACATTCTGCTCTTCCAAACCGACCTGATGGGCACATTCGGCACGGTTTCGATCGATCCGGGTGTCGAACAAACTGCCTATGGCGTCTTCAGCGACCTGGTGAGCCTGCGGTAGGGCACGCTCTTAAGCTTGCCCGTCAATCAAACCGTCGGGAGCGCTGGTGGTCTTTCGCCGCCGGTTCTTTACGAAAGCGTGCCCTACCTCTCCGAAAATGACATTCCGGCGAAGCTCACTACGCTCGCGTCGTCGATGTTCCACTGTTCGTAGTGAAGCAGTTCGCCGCGCGCCTGGGGAACGGCCTTGAGGAACGTGTAGAACGGCGAGGAGCCGCACCATTTCAGATCGTCGCGGTTCTGCTGCACCAGGTTCCAGAACCCATCCGCGTCGCCGGCGTTGATGCGCGCGATGCGATCTCGGTCGCGCGCCTCCACCTCGTTCATCACGCCCTGGCCGGCCTGGGCCGCGAATTCGTCTTGATAGCGGGCCCCCATGTGCGCCATGTCCACTCCCAGAATCCAGAACAGGCGCCCGGCTTCGCGCTCGCGAAGTTCGCCCAGGGCATCGAAGAATCGCTGCACATCCTCGGAGTCTTCTGGCTTGCCTCCTTGGAGCACACTCCGGGCGAATCCTCCGCAAAGGATGGGCAAAATACGCGCGTCCGGCCCCACCGCATGCTGGAGAAAAATCAGCTCCAGCTCGACGGTGTGTTCGAACGAGTGGCAGTAGTCCTCCATCTCGATCGCACCCGGGGCGCGCGCGGCAAGCCAGTCCACCAGCGCGGTGTCCGTGGCTGCTTCCCCGAGCGGCGTACGGAAGTTCTTGCGCGTCAGGCCGAACTTGTCGGGGGCGCCGTAGTGCGAGGTCGCCAGGATGACGAACGTCCGACTGGCATCCTCGGGCCGCAGCATCCGGTATGCTTCGCGGTACGACCGGGCGCCGCCGTCGGGGCTGGCGTGCGGAGCAGCGATTGCCATCAGGCGGCTGTCATGCGGCGCGGGCCCGGCACCGTCCAAGTAACGGGCCAGCGTCTCGCGAAGCGCATCCGGGGCAGCCGGGTAGGCACCGCCGGCATGCGCCGGCAATCGCACCGGCTCCGAGGCGAATTGCTGCCGGCGATCCTGCTCCATGCGCCGGAAGTTATCGTCTTCCAGGAAGCCGGCCTCGCTCAGCGCTTTTACCATGTTGACGGCGATTTCACCGACTTCCAGCTCGTTGAGAATGTGCACCAGCATGGCGCGTAGATCGAGCTCCGTTTTTTCGCCGTCGAAGCAGGCGAGGCACTCCACCAGCGGCGCGGGGACAATCAGCACTGCGTCGGACAACTGGCGCCCGTCGCGGATCAGCAGCCCGGGATGCTCCGCGGCCGGCGAAGGCATGAAATCCAGGTCGAGCCGCAATCGTGGCAGGGACTGGGACAAGTACCTATGGTAACGCAGGCGGCCCGCCGGCGAGCAAGTAGGACAGACCATCGTCGTTTGTGGTCTGTCATGCTTCGTGCTCTGCCATGCCTTCGTGCGAGCCTGAAGGACGACAAAACGCGATCGTCTGTCCTGCCTTTGGCTTCAGGCGATTCCCATCCGCTTTTGCATTTGCTCCAGCGACACGCCCTTGGTCTCGGGGAAGAACACCAGTACCACCACGAATTGCACCGCCATCATGGCAGCGAAGAGAGCGAACGGCAGCGCCCCGGAAGCGGCCGCAACCGTGGGAAATAGGAATGAGATCAGCGCGTTCATCACCCAGTGCGTGGCGCTGCCCAGACTCTGGCCCTGCGCGCGCACGCGGTTGGGGAAGATTTCGCTCAGGTATACCCAGATCACCGCGCCCTGCGAAAACGCGAAGAACCCGATGAAGCCCACCAGCAGCCACACCAGGAAAGATTCCTTGTGCGCGGTCGCGAAGATGTACGAAACGCCGCCCAGGCAGGCGCCGGTGCCCACCGCCCCAACCAGCAGCAGCACCTTGCGTCCGATCCGGTCGATCACCGACATCGCGATCATGGTGAACAGAAGGTTGGTGGCGCCGATCGCCACCGCTTGCAGGTCGCCCGACACCTTGCTGAAACCGGCTCGCGCGAAGATGTCGTTCAGGTAATAGAGAATCGCATTGATCCCGGAAAGCTGGTTGAACATGGCGAGCGAGACCGCCAGCAAAATGGGCGTCCGGTACTTGCCGGTGAAAAGCGGCTCCTGCTGGTGGCCGTGTTCGACGTCGATGGAGGCGACAATTTCCGCCAATTCGCCCTCTGCATCCTGGGCCCCGATGGACACCAGCACCTGGCGCGCCTCGGCAACGCGGCCCTTCTGCGCCAGCCACCGCGGGCTGCGCGGAATCCCGAACAGCATCTGCAGGAACAGCAGCGCAGGCAAGCCCGAAGCGCCCAGTTTCCAGCGCCATTCTGCGCTCCCGAACGAGAGCTGGCCCAGGAGATAGTTGGATAAGTAGGCCAGCAGGATACCCGAAACCACATTGAACTGGAAGAATCCCACCAGGCGGCCGCGCCATCTCGCCGGGGAAACCTCGGCGATGTACATCGGCCCCAGAACAGAAGACCCGCCGATGCCCAGACCGCCGACGAAGCGAAAGACGAGCAGCGAATACCAGTCCCAGGCGAAGGCGCAGCCCAGGGCGCTGACCAGGTAGAGCACGGCCATCAGCCGCAGGCTGTCGCGGCGGCCCAACCGGTCGCCCGGGTAACCGGCCAGCAGCGATCCCAACACGGTCCCGACCAGAGCGGCGGCCACCGTGAAACCGAGCATCCAGTGCGACAGCCGGTACAACTCGGTCAGAGCGCCGGTGGCACCGGCAATGACGGCTGAGTCGAAACCAAAAAGTAGCCCCCCCAGCGCGGCCACCACGGTGCTCTTCAGCAGGGAAGCGTTCAGACGCATCAGCGACAGGTTATCAGAAGGCGTGTTTCCCTTCGTCAGCTTCACTTCCAAGCGGAACTGAGGGACAATATTGCCTGAGGCAGTTTGGCAAAATGCGGGTTTTTCATCGTTTTATCGGATTAGCGGTCTTGATCGGCTTGGCCGGCGTCGCTCAGGTTCGCGCCGAGGACTATTCGTTGACCTTTCTCTTCGGCCCTGGTTTCGCGGCCACTGCGAGACAAGGCGCCCGTGCTGCTGCCTCGGCCTCCCATCATTTCTTCGGGTCAATGAAGGCCACCGTCGAACTCAGGCTGCCAGGCAATCTGGATGGGCGGCGCATTGGCGCCCAAATGAATCCGAAAGAGATGGAGCAGGTCTTCACCGATGCGGCGATTGCGGCTCGCGCGACCGATCCCGCCGCTTTCCTCAGCTCGCTGGACGCCGCCATTCAGGCCGCTGCGTTACGCCCCGGCATGAGGATTGTCGTTGCCGTCCTGAATAGCCCGCCCCTGTCGAGCGACATGGAGCACACCGTCAAGAACCTCGTCGGCCTTTGCCGGACCAGCGGTGTTCGTGTGGTCGTCCTGGACATCGTCGAGCCAGGCCAGAAAAGCGCCCCTTCCGCTCTCGAAATTCTGCCTAAGAACACCGGCGGCGCGTGGGTTCACCAGGCAGGCGAATTGGAAGCCAGCCTCTTGTCGGTTACTCAGACGGCGCTGGCGGAGGGCACGACGCCGGCTGCCGCAGCGCCCTCGGCAAAACCAACCGCCGCAGAAACGCCGGCGCCTCAGGCGGCCGCGGCAGCCGAGAACGACATCCCTGTGCACGCACGCTTCATGAGGACCTCAGTGACCGGATCCGCGGCCACATCCGGCATCGGGGCAACAGGCGCCGGTAGCGTGGATGCCGACATGGGAATCACCTTCAATGAGCGCGCTTTTGAAGCCAATGACGCAACCGGACCGATGCGCGGCCTGATCATGGCCGAATCGCCGCTGAGCGCGCTGAAATTCCAGGTTGATGACAATGCCGGCACTTACCTGGCGCGCGCCAGAATCATCGTGCTCGTGCGCAATTCGAAGGGGGCGCCGGTGTGGAGCGGCCAGAAGGAACTTGAGATCCACGGTTCGGTCCGCGGCCTGAGCCTGCGGCGGCAGGGCAGCCTGATCTTCCTGCGAAGCCTCACTGTCCCGGGCGGCGACCACTTCATGATTGAAGCCAAAGTGGAGGACCTGCTGGCAGGAACGTCCGGTCGTATCCAGACGCCGCTGCGTGGCAGCAAAGGGGCGCCGGGTTTGATGGCGAGCGATGTGCTGTTTGTGCGCCCCTTCAAGGGCTCCGCCGACAAGTTCGAGGCTGACCAGGTATTCAGCTACGACGGCGAGGCCTTGTCTCCGGTGCTTGACCCCGTCTTCCAGTCCGGCGAAGCGTTCGATCTTCAGCTTTTCCTTGTACTCTACCCGGACATCCATGGCGCCCCACCGGAAATGAACCTCGAACTCGCGCGCGAGGGGCACGTAGTGGTTCGCATGCCAATGCAGTTCAAGAGCCAGATCCTCGATTCGTCGCGCGAAGGGAAGTCCAGCGAACTCGCAGGCAAGGGCACCGCTATGTATGGCGCGCAGGCTCACGAATTTCCGTACCTGGCCGACATCAAAGGCACCAAGCTCTCCGCCGGCAACTATGACGCTATCGTCACCATCCGCCAGGGCAAGAGCGTGATCACCCGCAACGTGCCGTTTCGTGTCCTAGGGGAGCGTGGCGAGGCTGCCGACGCTCCCACGGATACGAAAGCCCTGGTCAAGCGCACCGAGCCCGAAGACGGCGTCGTGGTGCTGCCGGAAATTGAGCCGGCCACCATCGATTCGAGCGGCCTGGCGATGCCGCATGACGAGCAGAAACGGCTTTGGGAACAGGCTGCGGTGAATGCGCGCGAGTATTCCTCGCACCTTCCGAATTTCCGCTGCATGGAGGAGACTCACCGCTTCACTAGCCCAGCCACCAATTCCGATCAGTTGAAGGAATCCGATTCGTTTCGCGACGAACTGACCTTCGAAGACGGCCGGGAGACGTATCGCGTCGTCGAAATTAACGGGGTCAAGACCGAGGCCTCGCGCCACGATTTGAGTTTCGCCAATTCCAAGGGAGAGTTCGGCTCCATGCTGATGGGGCTGTTCGATCCCGAGGTCGGCGCTACCTACAAGTGGGCCGGCCGCTCCATGGCGATGGGCGTCCTCTGCCAGGTGTTCGAAATCACCGTGCCCAGGGCCAAATCAAACTTCACCCTCACTTTCAACCGGATAGGCGAACCCGCCGGCTACTCGGGCCGCCTCTTCGTCGACGACGAGACCGGCCTGGTTAGGCGCCTCACCATTCTGGGAGAGGGCCTGCCACCTAACTTCCCTCTGCAATCGCCCTCCTTCTCGCTTGAATACGGAATGGTGCGCATCGGCTCGGACGACTACCTGCTCCCGCTGCGCTCCACCATGCAGGTCAAGCAAAACAAAATCTTCGTGCGCAATGAAAGCGTCTTCCGCGAATATCGCCGCTTCGAGGCGTCCTCGGGTATCAAGTTCGATAACAAATAACGGCTCGGGCCTATTGTAAGAATCGTAGGGGTCGGGCATGCCCGGCCCGCGTTCCCACAGTCGAAAATGTGAAGCTGATTAGAGGGTGTACTCTTGAGTCACGTGTGCCCCCAGGGCGCGAACTAAGAAGGAACATCACGTGAGCAGGGTCGCCAAACTACTGGTTCATTGTCGTTTTATCCCATTCGCGCTCCTGCTCAACGGTGCTAGTGCGTTAGCGGAGGCCGCCCCTCAGCCTGCCGCGGCAGCGCCGCAAACCGAGATTCCCGTGTACGCACGCTTCATTCGTACTTCATCCACCAGTGCGGCCGGAACCACCGGCATAAGCGCGACCGGCGGTAATAGCGTGGACCTCGACCTGGGCACCGTCTCCAACGAGCGAGCTTTCGAGGCCAACGATGCCAGCAGTCCTATGCGAGGCCTGATGATGGCTGAATGCCCGCTGAGCGCGCTGAAATTCCAGGTAGACAGCAACGCCGGAACCTATCGGGCTCGCGCCAGAATCGTTGTACTGGTACGGAATTCGAAAGGCGCGCCAGTATGGACCGGCAAAAAAGTGGTCGACGTCCGCGGCCCCGTTAGTGGCCTGGACCTGCGGCGCAAAGGCAGCTTGCTGTTCCTACGAGGCGTAATGATGCCCGGCCAAGACCGCCTCACGATCGACGCCAAAGTCGAGGACTTGATGGCGGGCACCTCCGGCTCGGTCCAGACTCTACTGCGGGGTGGCCTGGGCGCGCCTGGCCTGATGGCGAGCGACGCGCTGTTCGTGCGGCCGTTTGACCCTGCCGCCGATAAGTTCGAGGCTGATCAGGTTTTTAGCTATGGGGCAGGGCCTTGGCGCCTGTCCTCAATCCTTTCTTCCAGGGCGGGCAAGAGATTAGTCTCGAGCTCTACCTGGTGCTTTACCCCGACATCCACGGCGCTCCGCCACAAATGAGCCTGGAAATTGCTCAGGAGGGTCAGGTGGTGGCCCGCATGCCGTTGCAGTTTAAGAGCCAGATCCTCGATCCGTCGCGGGAGGGCAAAGCTAGCGCAGTCTATGGCGCCCCGGAGCGCGAGTTTCCCTACCTGACCGACATCAAGGGCAGCAAGCTCACTGCCGGCAACTATGACGCCACCGTCACCATCCGCCAGGGCAAGAGCTTGATCACCCGCAATGTGCCGTTCCGCGTGCTTACGGACGCTCCCGCGGTCCTCAACCGCCCCAAGCCAACCCCACTAGTCAAGCGGCCAGATGAGGAATTCGCAGTGGTGATTCCGCGACCGAGCCGGCCTGCTGAGGAATCCCACTATTCGGGCAGAGGGCAAAGCAGATCGTAGGCGCAAAGCCTACCTCCGGCCGCGATTGCCGCCGGTTTCACCCCTTCTTCTTTGCTTTCATCTACTTGCAGACAAGGCTGCCGAAACAGGAATCCATGTTATTGAGAAACACCCGCCGCCCGCTGCACTCAGTTCTTAATCGGATTCTCACCCATGGCGCTCTTCAAAACCCAAAGTGCGGCGGTCTACGGCATCGATGCTCACCGTATCGATGTCGAAGTCGACATGTATTCCTACGGCTCGCCGCGCGATTCGCGCATGGTCGGCATGCCCGATGTTGCCGTCCGCGAGAGCCGCGAACGCATTAAGTCCGCGCTTATCAACTCTGGCTTCGGCTACCCGCCCGCATTCGATCATTCGTTTCTCCAACGGAGTACCGGCATAGATTTCGGCGCGGCAAAAGTTCATAGGATTGCCGCAAAAGCGACGCATGAATGCCACGTCGGAACGCAGAGTATCCAGTGTGGTGTCCGGGTTGAAAGTCATCAGTGTAAACTGCGCGGAAATCCCCAGTTCGGAACACAGCTCTATGGCACGTTCAGAATCTTCCACGGTTTGGTTTCGATCTAGAACCGCAAGCCCGCGCGTTGTGGCGGATTCGACACCAAGAAACACGCGGATAAGCCCAAGCGCTTTCAAGCGACGAAGCACCCTAGGGGTGGCATCAGCGGGGCGGCACTTAATCACCAGCGCAATGTCTTTTACTCCTCGCTGCTTCAGCGCTTTCTCGAATGCCGAGATTCGAGCATGATTGACGGCTTCTGATGGAACCAGAAAGTTGTCATCATGAAAAATGAACTGTCTTGTTCCCCTTTTCTCGTGGAGGGCCGACATCTCATCGGCGATCCGCTCAACGTCCCGCTGGCGAAAACGTCTGCCAGGCGCCAGACGGTGAAGAGCAGTAATGCAGCAATAAGCGCAACTGCCATAGCAGCCGCGGCTGCCCATCAGGTAGCTAGTTGGCACCCCCGCGATCCAGTGAACGGGACCGCTTCGGTCGGGAAATGGCAGTACGTCCAGGTCGTCCAGCGTCGGACGCGGTTTCGTGAAATGCACTCGTTGTCCGTCTCGATACGCGATGCCGGAAATGCTGGGAAGACGTTCCCGCAGGTGCGGCATTGCATCGGCGATTTCGACAAGCGTTCTTTCTCCCTCATGAATCACGATGATGTCGATTTCCGGATGGTTGGCAAGAAGCGGTTCGGCGGCACAGGAAGCATAGTGGCCGCCCGCCACCACAGTCTTATTGGGATCGCCCGATTTAATTCGTTGTGCCAGACCAAGGAACTCTCTTGCTCGGGCTTGAAAACACAAGGACAATCCCACAAGGTCTGCGCGCTGCGCGGCGTTCGCGACCGCCGATGCATCAACTGGCGAATTATAGGTGGCTAGAAGCCGCCTGCCGTCGAACCGGCAATCGTTGTATGCCGTTTGGTAGACGCCCTCAACCCCAGGTGCGCTCAAAATCGACAGACTTCGTGCGAACTCTGCAAGTTGTTCTCGGGTCAAAACCGGTTCGGATTCCGGGCGGCGAGCCACGAGTGAAGTTTAGCATGTTCGTTTTTTGTTCGCCATTCAGGTTCCTGGCAGTGCGCTGCTCCAAATCCGTCGAACCTGCCGGGAATCAGGGGCAAAAGATGATCAAATACGAACTCAATAATAGCTACCCTTGTCTGTGCGGATTCTATGGCGACACGGGCCGCGAATGCCGCTGCACTCCCGCCATCATCCAGCGATACCTGAGCAAGATCTCTGGCCCGCTGCTGGATCGCATCGATATCCATGTGGAGGTGCCCGCGGTTCCCTTCAAGGAACTGCGCGATAAACGCGCCGGCCGAATCGTCCGCCCACATCCGCGCCCGCGTCGAGCGCGCCCGAGCCCTGCAGCAGGCGCGCGGCTTCTACAACTCCGAAATGCCTGCCCCGCTCATCCGCAAATTGTGCGCGCTTGACGACGCCGGCAAACGCACGCTCGAAATGGCGGTCCGCCGCATGAGCTTTTCCGCCCGCGCCCACGACCGCATTCTCAAGGTCGCTCGCACGGTCGCCGATCTCGCTGAATCAGAAACCGTCTCCGCCAAACACATCGCCGAAGCCGTCCAGTACCGCAGCCTCGACCGCAGCTATTGGAATTGACGCTGGACCGGCCGAACTCTGACTACTGACATGTCAAAGCCGGCTCCGATAGTTTGACCTTCGTACGCTTCCCAGCATCTACGGTTGTGGCTAAATACCACACCGATTGATACCCATTCGCACCACCCATCACGACCATCAGGTAACTCCCTGGCGTAAGCTTGGTTACTTCAAGATTTCCGTCTTCGTCTGTATGAAGTGTCTTTAAGTTTGTGCCGCCTTTGAGAGCTTCATGAATAGACACTGAAGCAACCAGGCAGGACTCCTGGGCATCGGTGTTACTCCTGATATCGTCAAGCCGTTTCTTCAGTGCCTTGTCCAGCTCGTATTGAAGCGTGTTTTGGTCGTCCCCCGACGCTAGGAACACTTGGGCGATTCGTGCTGGTTTTATGTCGCCGCCCTTGGCAAGAGCGAACACCCGGCCCGATAGAGTTCCCGTCGAAGGCTGTGTCAGTCCGAGAGCAACGGCCACCGCGAGGGGCGCCGCCATCGATGCGGCATGCCGCTTCATGGCAGGGATTATACGGCGAATGCGGAGCGGGGAAACAGTTGTCCCTAAGTACTAACTCAACGCTTCGGCCTTTCTTTCTGCGCGCGGCGATCGGCCGCACCGAGCGTACCCGGCAGCTAGTGTGGTTGGCCGCCCCCGCCTGCGCCGATCTTGCGTCGTAGTTCCGATCGCAGGTTCATCCAGATCTGGTAGTAGCGCCACTCCGCCGGCGCCCCAGCTTCTTCGACATGATCTGGACGCAGGATCAAATCCCCGGTGGCCAGAAGAATCTCCCGCACCTTCGGGTTCTGTTCCAGTTTGGCGTGCATCGCCTCCACAATCAGGCGGTAATGCCTGCCCCGCCGCGGGGAGCGGTACGGCATCCGTCTTCCCCGGAAGCTCACCCATGAGATGCCCATTCTGCGCATGTTCTCTTCCGCGAGCGTCCCGGCTTCCTTGGCTTCGAAGCTGGTCATTTGCGCGACATGCTCGCGCGTATGCTGCCACGTAACACCTGGGACCCTGGCCCGCGGATCGTGGTCTCCTTCCGGATACAGCATCATCTGCCAGAACCCTTCCACGCTCGCATAACGCGTGCCGCGCATAGTGAACGGTGTCGCCGCGAAGTTGGAGAGGATGCCGAGTTCGTTGCGCTTGGAAAGAATCACCTCGCCCGGTCCGGCTGCCTGAGGGAGTATTTCCCAATCGGGCTTATTCGCATCATCGACAGGGGTCCACCAATGTGCGGGATAGCCCGCTTGCTGCCCGGCAGCAGACGCCGCGGTTAGCAGCGCCATTGCCGCAGCACCAGCCAGCGCGCCCCGATGAATCTTGCCGTTAGCCATGCTGTCCCAGGGCGCGATATTTGCGCAGCAGTTCGTACAGCACCACCCCGCCGGCCGTCGCCACGTTCAGCGAGTGTTTGGCGCCCAGCATTGGGATGCGTACGTGCGTGTCGCACAGTTCGGACAGCTCGCTGCGGACGCCCTCCACCTCGTGGCCGAAAATCACGCACACCGGAAAGCGCGGCCGCCAGTCGAACAGGTCGACGGCGCGCATCGAGGTTTCCACGGCCGCCAGTTCCACCCCCTCTTGCCGCAGCCGCTGAGCCAGGCTCACCGGGTCCCATGTGTGCTCCCACCCGACCGCCTCCTCCGCGCCCAGGGCGGTCTTGGAAATCGCGCGTTTGGGCGGGCGTCCGGTGATGCCTGCCAGGAAGAGGCGCACCGCTCCGACGCCGTCGGCCGTGCGGAAGAACGCGCCCACATTATAGAGGCTGCGCACATTGTCGAGCAAAATGGAAACCGGCAGCGCGCCAATTTGCTCGTAGCCGGCTCCGCCGGCGGTGACTTGAAATGGAACGCGCTCCATGGTGGATGCTAAACTGAGATTCTAGCCTCCCATGCTCTCCATCGTCATCCCCATTCACAACGAGGAGCCCTCCATCCTGCCGCTCTATGACCGCCTGACCGCCGTGCTCGATCGGCTCCAGCGGCCCTATGAAGTGCTGTTCGTGGATGACGCGTCGAGCGACCGCAGCTTCGAGCTGCTCGCCAATCTGGTGGAGATCGACGGCCATCTTAAGGTCATCCGGCTGCGCCGCAACTTCGGACAAACCGCAGCGCTTTCCGCGGGCTTTCACGAGGCCCAGGGCGAAATCGTCATCGCCATGGATGGCGACCTGCAGCACGCGCCGGAAGACATTCCCGCGCTTCTCGAAAAGGTCGAGGAGGGTTACGATATCGCGAGCGGCTGGCGGCAGAACCGCGTCGACAATGCCCTGCTGCGCAAACTTCCGTCCCGCGTCGCCAATTGGATGATGGCCAAGGCGTCCGGCGTCGACCTGCGTGATTTCGGAACCACCTTCAAAGCCTATCGCGCCGAAGTGCTCAAAGACGTTCACCTGTATGGCGAGCTGCATCGCTTCATTCCAGCGCTGGCCAGCTTTTACGGCGCGCGTATCGCCGAAGTGCCGATCTCGAATTCTCTGCGCGCTTCCGGCGATTCTCACTATGGCCTGGGGCGCACCTTCCGCGTGCTGTTCGATATCCTCACTATCCGGTTTCTGCTCAAGTACTTCACCCGGCCGATGCACTTCTTCGGCACGCTCGGGCTGGCCGGAACCACGCTCGGCGCCGGCATTATGCTCTTCCTCGGCGTGAACAAAATTCTCGGCCAGGATATCATCGCGGAGCACGGTCCACTGATGGTGCTCGGCGGCCTCCTGCTGCTTTCGGGGCTGATCATGTTCAGCGCCGGCTTTCTTGGCGAGATGCTGATGCGCACCTACTTTGAGACCCAGGACCGCCGCATTTACGCCGTTCGCGAGATCCGTACCCGCCAGCAGCGCAGTGTCCCCGGAGCGCGCTAGGCCCGTCGTTTTCTGGCCTTGGCCTGCCGACCCGCTATAATTAATGCCATGTTCTTTCGCCGAGAGCCGGTGCAGGTCCCGACCTTCGAACAGCGCATCGATAAGCTGCGATCTGCCGGCTTTACGATCGCACCGTCGGCCGGAGGGATTCGCGTGACGCGCGACTCTTGCGCCATCGACCTGAAAGAGCAGAGCGGCGCAGCTGTTGCCGTGTGCCAGGCGGGCATCCTCATGGGTGCCGAAATCGGCGCTCTTGTCGATGGTGGCTACCAGAAGTTCTTCCGCGCGCCTTCCGGGATACAGAAACCGGCCCTGGCCGAAGAGCTGAAGGCTTTGCATGATTTCGAAGAAGACCTAAGCCAGGCGCTCGGTGAACAGACCTATTACAACCGGTCCCTGGGAACCGTCTCGACCTTCTACCTTTACGATCGGGTCCAGGACCGCGACCGCGGCGTCCCCCTCCGCGCTTGGGAAACCTAACCCCTGGCGCAGGCCTGCCTGCTGACCGAGAGCCGTCTCGGCTTTCCGTTCTGCCCTTGCCCGTTCAACCGTCCGCCATCCGGCGCCGTGGTATCCTGAGTTTTCACGGTAGAGGTGCGGCGGCCATCAGTACCGCGGGTCATAGTTCCGGTGCGCTCCGGAGATTCGCTGCGAAAGGGGCCGGTTGTTCCGCCGAAACCGCGCTGGGCCAGTGCAGTTCCCGGCGGTTGGGGAGCCAGGCTAATACCGGCTCACTGTCACCCGTATCTTAGCGGGTGGAGCGCTATCGGGATCGAAGACGCAGTAGATCAGGCGCTCTCTCCTTCTCTTTGCCTCCCCCTTTTGGTGACATGTCATGGACGTATTTGCACTAACGAGGGCCCTGGTCGACATCGAATCGATCACCAACAACGAAGAACGCGTCGGCCTGTACCTCCTCGACTACCTGCGTTCGCTGGCGGCGCGCTTCGGCGGCCGCGTCGAACCCATGGAGGTGGAACCGCGGCGCTTCAATCTGTTCGCGCAGTTCGGCGACCGGGTCGACGTCACGCTGTCCACTCATCTCGATACGGTGCCGCCGTTCGCCGCCTCGCGCGAGGACGAGACTTTCATCTGGGGCCGCGGCTCTTGCGATGCCAAAGGCATCATTGCGGCCATGATTCATGCGGCGCAGAATCTGCTCGAATCGGGTGAGCGCAACTTCGGGGTGCTGTTCCTGGTCGGCGAAGAGCGTAACAGCGCGGGCGCGTACAAAGCCGCCCGCACACCGCGCGGCTCGCGCTACGTCATCAATGGCGAGCCCACCGAGAACAAGCTGGCGCTTGGTTCCAAGGGTTCCCTCCGCTATGAAGTGGTGGCGACCGGCAGGATGGCTCACTCCGCGTATCCCGAACTGGGGGATTCGGCCATCCACAAGCTGGTGGACGCGTTGTCCCGGATGCGCGGCATCGCTCTGCCGGTCGATCCGCTGCTTGGCGCCAGCACCTTGAACATCGGCACCATCCACGGCGGCCGCGCGCCGAACGTGATCGCCGACGAAGCCAGAGCCGAAATCCTGATCCGCCTAGTGGGCGATTCCGCCGAAACCAAGCGGGCACTGGCCGTCGCCGCCGAAGGCCAGGCCGAACTTCGCGAGGTCATTGAGATTCCCGCCCTTCGTCTCAACCCGCTGGACGGCATTGCCACCACCGTGGTGGCGTTTACGACCGATATTCCGGCGCTCAGCCGCCAGTGGGGCGAGCCATTTCTCATCGGCCCCGGTTCCATCCACGTCGCCCACACACCCGATGAGCGGGTGGCGAAGGCCGACCTCAGCGAGGCTGTCGCAATCTACATCCGCATGGTGAAGGAATTATGCAAACGCGCATCGAAGTAGGCATCCTGGGCGCCACCGGCATGGTGGGCCAGCATTTCATCAAGTTCCTGCAGGGCCACCCGTGGTTCGAGCTGAAGTGGCTGGGCGCGAGCGATCGCTCCGCCGGCAAGAAGTACAAGGATGCTATGACCTGGCACCTGGCCGGCGGCGTGCCCGCCACCGTGGCGGATCTGCCCGTCGAAGAATGCCGGCCGGGCAGCGCGCCGCGCCTGCTGTTTTCCGCCATGGATGCCTCGGTTGCCACCGAAATCGAGCGCGCTTTCGCTCAGGCCGGCCACATCGTGGTGTCGAATTCGAAAAACCACCGCATGGAGCGCGACGTGCCCTTGCTGGTGCCTGAGATCAACCCGGATCACCTCAAGTTGATTCCGGCACAGCAGCGCGCCCGCGGCTGGAAGGGGCAGATTGTCACCAACCCCAACTGCTCCACCATCGGGCTCACCATGGGCCTGGGGCCGCTTAAGCCGTTCGGCATCACCAAGGTCATCGTCACCACCATGCAGGCGATTTCGGGCGCCGGCTATCCCGGCGTCGCGTCGATGGATATCATGGGCAACGTGGTCCCTTTCATCGGCGGCGAAGAAGAAAAGATGCAGGTGGAAACCCAGAAGATCCTCGGTGCGTTTCGCAGCGATCACATCGAGCCTCTCGCCGCCCAGGTGAGCGCCCAATGCAACCGCGTAGCCGTGGTCGACGGGCACACCGAGGCCGTTTCGGTCGAGTTTTCCTCGAAACCGTCCGAGCAGGACCTGCGCCGCGCCATCGCCGCCTTTTCCGGCGTTCCCCAGGACCGCAGTCTGCCCAGCGCTCCGCCCTCGCCGGTCATCTATTTGGAGGAGAGCAACCGGCCACAGCCCCGCAAGGACGCGGAACGCGAGCGTGGCATGGCTGCCTTCGTGGGCCGCCTGCGGCCCTGCCCGGTCCTCGATTGGAAGTTCGTCGTCCTCAGCCACAACACCATCCGCGGCGCGGCCGGCGCCGCCGTGCTCAACGCCGAACTGATGCACTCGGAAAGGATGCTCGACTGATGATCGTGATGAAATTCGGCGGCACTAGCGTGGAGTCGGCCGCCGCCATCGCACGCGTCGCCGCCATCGTCAAGGCCCGTCAGCATCGCCGGCCGGTGGTAGTCGTTTCTGCTATGGGCAAGACCACCAACAAGCTGCTTGCCATCGCTAACACCGCCATACACGGCCCGCGCGAGGATTACCTGCGGCAGATCCACGACCTGCGCGATTTCCATTCCCGCGAGGCGCGCCAGGTGGTGCCGCTCGCCGAGCGCGCCGCACTCGATCGCTTTCTCGACGAGCATTTTCAGGAGCTCACCGAGCTCGCCAAGGGCCTGGCCGTGCTCGGCGAGCTCACGCCGCGCTCCATCGACGCCATTTCCAGCTACGGCGAGCGGCTCTCCAGCTACATCGTCACCCAGGCCTTCCGCCACTCCGGCATGGAGACCCGGCACCTGGACTCGCGCGACCTGATCGTCACCGACAAACGCCACACCCAGGCCGCTCCGCTGTTCCCGCAAACTTACGCGCGCCTGGCCGCCACCGTGCCGGCGCTCGCCGCCGAAAGCGTCGTCGTGATAGGCGGCTTCATTTCTGCCAGCGAGGACGGCGTCACCACCACGCTCGGCCGCGGCGGCTCCGATTTCACGGCATCCATCGTGGGCGCGGGCATCGACGCCGAGGAGATCCAGATATGGACCGATGTCGACGGCATGCTCACGGCCGACCCCACAATCCTGCCCGGCGGCCATCGCGTCAAGACCATCTCCTTCGCCGAAGCCGCCGAGCTGGCTTATTTCGGCGCCAAGGTTCTCCATCCGGCCACCGTGCTGCCGGCCATCGAAAAAAGTATTCCGGTGCTGATTCTGAATTCGCGGCGGCCGGACGTTCCCGGCACACGCATCGTGGCCGAACACGTGCACTGCGAAAACGCCGTCAAATCGATCGCCTGCAAACGGAAGATCACCGTGGTCAACATCCATTCCACCCGCATGTTGATGGCACACGGCTTCCTGCGCCGCATCTTCGAAGTTTTCGATCGCTTTGAGACGCCCGTGGACATGGTGGCCACTTCCGAAGTCAGTGTCTCGCTCACCATCGACAATCCCGCTCGTATCGACGAGGTGCTGGCTGAGTTGCGGCAGTTCGCCGAGGCCGAGACCGAGCGCGACCAGGTCATCGTTTGCCTGGTGGGCGAAAACATCCGCTACACGCCCGGCGTTGCGCGCCGCGTCTTCAACGCGCTCGAGGGCATCAACGTGCGCATGATTTCGCAGGGCGGTTCGCTGCTCAACATCAGCTTCGTGGTGGCGGAGAAAGATCTGCGCGCCGCCATCGAAGCTCTGCACCTGGAGTTCTTCAGCGAACTCGACCCGGCCGTGTTTGAGCGCAATGAGGCGGTCCATGTCTGAGCCGCGCCGCCTGGCCATCGTCGGCTACGGCAAAATGGGGATGCTCATCGAGCGTCTTGCGCCGGAGTTCGACTTTCAAGTGGCGCTCAAGCTGGACGAATTCAATAATTCCGAATTCGAGGGTCTGACCGCCGAGAATTTTCGCGATGTCGACGTCGCCGTCGATTTCTCCATTCCCTCCGCCGTGCCATACAACGCAGAGGGCATCGCCGCACTGGGGGTCAACCTGGTCATTGGCGCCACCGGCTGGTTGGATCATCTGGAAGCGGTCCAGGCGGCGGTCGAGCGAAACGGCACCGGCGCTGTGTGGAGTCCGAACTTCTCCATCGGCGTGAACGCGTTTTTCCGGCTGGTGGCGGAGGCCGCGCGCCTTCTCGCAGGTCAACCCGAGTACGGCGCCTGGGCGTGGGAGATTCACCATTCCACCAAAAAGGATGCGCCTTCGGGTACACTACTGAAACTACTGGACGAGATGAGGCATGCCGGCTATGTCCGCGCCATTGACGCCGCGTCGAGCCGCGCTGGCGCGCATCCCGGAACCCATGAGATCGGTTTCGATTCCGCCGCCGACACCATCACCCTGCGCCATACCGCGCGCAGCCGGGAAGGCTTTGCCCGCGGCGCGCTTCACGCCGCGCAATGGATCGCCGGGAAAAAGGGCTTTTACGAATTTAGCGAAGTAGTGTTTCGATGAGGTGGGGCAGGCTTCAGCCTGCCAACGCCCGCTTGCGGGCGCGCTG
>CAZZHN010000025.1:0-10674 GCA_964654065.1 uncultured Solibacteraceae bacterium | reverse complement strand
CTGGATAGGGAGGTGGCACATGTTTACTGGATGCGGAACCGCGCTGGTAACGCCGTTCAAGACTGATCTGTCGCTCGACGAAGCCGGCTTGCGCAAGCTCGTCCGGCGCCAGATCGAAGCGGGCATCAATTTTCTGGTTCCTTGCGGTACCACCGGCGAGAGCCCCACGCTCACGCGCGCCGAGCACCTGCGCGTCATCGAGATCGTGGTCGAAGAGGCGAAGGGCAAAACGCCTGTCCTGGCCGGCGCCGGCGGCTACAACACGCATGAGGTGATCGAGCTCGCAAGCGACCTGAAGCGCATCGGCGTCGATGGCATCCTCTCCGTCACTCCGTATTACAACAAACCCACCCAGGAGGGCCTTTACCAGCACTACAAGGCCATCGCCGGCGCTGTTCGCCTGCCCGTCATCGTTTACAGCGTGCAAAGCCGCACCGGCGTCAACGTGGAGCCGGCCACGCTGGCCCGGCTGGCGCAAATCGAGAACATCGTGGGCGTCAAGGAGGCCTCCGGAAACATTTCTCAAATGGCGAACGTGCTGCACGAAGTGCCGCCGGATTTCATCGTGCTCTCCGGCGATGACGCCATTACCATTCCGCTGATGGCGCTCGGCGGCCGCGGCATTGTTTCCGTGGTGTCGAACCAGATTCCCGGCCCGATGGCGCAGCTCGCCCAAGCCTGCCTGCATGGCGATTTCGACGGTGCCAGGAAAATCCAGGCCCGATACCTGCCGCTCATGAACATCAATTTCATCGAAGCCAACCCGATTCCAGTCAAGGCCGGAATGGCCCTGATGGGCCTGCTGGAGCCCATCTGGCGCCTGCCGCTATGCCCGCCGGCCGCCGCCAATCTGACCCGTATCGAAAAGGTGCTGGAGAGCCTGGGGCTGCTCGGGAGCGTGCCGGTTGCAGGTTGAGATAGAGCGCCTTTACGACGAAAAGCCTGCCGCCTACACCGACGCCCACTTCCGCCTCTTCGCCGCGTTCAAAGCTGCGCTGAACGAAGGCCGCGCACGCGCCGCCGAACCCGATCCCGCCTCGCCCACCGGCTGGAAGGTCAACCAGTGGGTGAAGAAAGGCATCCTGCTCGGCTTCCGCATGGGCGGCGTTATCGACATGTCAATCGATCGGAGCCGACAGCCCTATTTCGACAAATCCACCTACCCGGTAAAATCATTCAGCCCGGCCAGCGGCGTGCGCATCGTGCCCGGGGGATCCAGCATTCGCGACGGCTGTTACATCGGCAAAGGCGTCACCTGCATGCCGCCCATGTTCATCAACGCCGGCAGCTACGTGGATGACGGCACCATGATCGATTCGCACGCGCTGGTCGGCAGTTGCGCACAGGTCGGAAAGAACTGCCACATCTCCGCCGCCAGCCAGATCGGTGGCGTCCTGGAACCGGTGGGCGCGATGCCCGTCATTGTCGAAGATGAGGTGCTCGTCGGCGGCAACTGCGGCATCTATGAGGGCGTCATCGTCAAGCGCCGTGCCGTGCTCGGCACTGGCACCATCCTCAATGCCTCCACCCCGGTCTACGATCTGGCGCGAAACACCGTGCATCGCGCCACCGCGGATCAGCCGCTGGTGATTCCGGAGGAGGCGGTGATCGTGGCCGGCTCCCGCGCCGTCTCCACTTCGCCCGGCAAAGAATGGGGCATCTCCGTCTACACCCCGGTGATCGTCAAGTACCGCGATGCCCGCACCGACGCCCGAATCCAGCTCGAAGATTTATTGCGATAAGTTCGTAACCGTCCTGTTATTTTGCCGTAGGGGCCGGGCATGCCCGGCCTGCCGCCGAAACCACTTTGCGCAACGCGCGCCCTGCCCTTCCGGTATAATTAACAGAGATGGTTTTCGTGCCGCCCGCAGAATCGGGCCGTCGAAGGTCCGGACAGTTCCCATCGGAATCTCCCGTCTTGTCCCAGTTTTTCTCATGGAGGTACCAGTCCCCCCCGCATGAAAGCTAGCGTGTGCATTCAAAGAGGTGTCGAGAATCTGTTTGGCACCCGCGATGAAAATATCCGGCTGATTGAGTCCGGATTGAGCGTCCACACCCAACTGGTCGACAACAACATCGAAATCGAAGGCGAAGCGGAGAATGTGATCCGCGCGGAGAACATCCTCGAGGATTACAACCGGCTGGTCAAGGAAGGCCACGTTTTCAATAACGGTGACCTCAACAGCTACCTGCGCGTCGTGACCATCGATTCCGAGGTGTCGCTGCGCGCGTTGGTCCAAAGCGGCAAACAGCGCAATTTCGGCAAGAAGATGCTGGCGCCGAAAACCGTGAACCAGCGCCGCTATCTGGAAGCCATCGAGCGCAACGACCTGGTCTTCGGGATCGGCCCTGCCGGCACCGGCAAAACGTACCTGGCCGTCGCCATGGGCGTCTCCGCGCTCATGAACAAGTCCGTTGCCCGCATCATCCTCACCCGCCCGGCCGTCGAGGCCGGCGAGCGCCTCGGGTTCCTGCCGGGTACCCTGCAGGAGAAAGTGGATCCTTACCTGCGCCCGCTTTATGACGCGCTCTACGACATGCTTGACAGCGAGCGCGTCGAAAAACTCCTGGAGCGCAACGTGATTGAAGTCGCGCCCATCGCTTTCATGCGCGGCCGCACGCTGAATGACAGCTTCATCATTCTGGACGAAGCGCAGAACAGCACTTCCGAACAGATGAAAATGGTGCTCACGCGCCAGGGATTCAATTCCAAAATGGTGGTCAATGGCGACATCACGCAGATCGATCTGCCGAACGGCCGCCGCAGCGGATTGATCGACGCCATGGAGGTGCTCAAGGGAGTCGAGGGTATCAGTTTCGTGCCGTTCGACGAACGCGACGTCGTCCGTCATTCGCTGGTACAACGAATCGTCAAGGCCTACGAGCGCTACAACGACACCATCGGCGCCGGCCGGCAGCTCAGCTTGAAGCTTGCCGAACCCGCCGGCGAGACCACCGCCGCAGTGGAACCCTCGCGCACTGAAGCCGCGCCCGGTGATGCCGCACCCGCCGAGTCCGCTCCCGGCGAGATGGCGCCCCGCGCCTGAGCGCCGCCATGTCTGCTCCCGAAGGCAGTACGGTTACTTTCTGGCGTCGGCAGGCCGAGGTGCGTCCAGGCAGCGTACTTCGTTTCGCACACACGCTGCAGGCGACGGTCGCGCACGGCCGCCCGTTTGACTGTCTCGTCACCGGCGATGCCCACATGCGGCGCCTGAACCGCGAGTTTCGCGGCAAAGACCATCCGACCGACGTTCTCTCGTTTCCAGCCGATGGCGGTGCGAGCGCCGCTGCCGGTAAGCGGCGAGCCGGCGACATCGCCATCTCGCTGCCGCGGGCGCGCGCGCAGGCCCGCCGCTTCGGACACTCAACCGAACAGGAGATCCGCATCCTGATGCTGCACGGCCTGCTACATCTGCTGGGCCTGGATCACGCAAGCGACGGCGGGCGGATGGCGCGCGCCGAAAAGCGCTGGCGCCTGCGCCTCGGTCTGCCGGACGGCCTGATTGAGCGGGTGCGGCCATGATCCTGGCGGTTATCCTCGCGGCGCTCATTGCGACCCCGGTGCTGGGCCTGGTCACCTTCGTGCAGCTTCTTTATCTCGAAAGCATGCGCCTGCGCACGCGCGACCTGCCTGCATTGAAGTTCTTCAAGGAAACGCTCGAAGACAAGCTCGGTTTGAAGACCGAGGATGGCGCGGGAGCGTTTTCGATCATTAAACATACTCTCCTGGTGCTGCTTGGCATTTTCTATTTCGCGTGGTTCGCCGACGGCGAGCCGTGGAATGCGGCCGTCTTCTGGCAGGCCGTGCTGACGGTCTGGCTGGTGATGATGGCGGTCGCCTATGCGTTGCCGCAGCTGCTTTACCGGCGCACTTCCGGCCGCTGGCTGCTGCCCCTCCTTTCGTTGTTACGTGGCCTCGCCTGGCTGGCGCGGCCGTTTGTGGCGCTCCTGGGCTTCTTTCAATCGCTGATCGATCTCGCCGACGACTCCGGCGCCCAGGAGGAGCAGCCCACGCCCGCGGAGAACATCGAGGCGCTGATTTCCGCCGGCCAGGAAGAAGGATTGATCGAAGAGCAGGATCGCAAGCTGATCCAGTCCGTGGTCGAGTTCGGCGACAAAGTGGTGCGCGAAGTCATGACGCCGCGCCCCAGGATCGTCGCGATTCCGGCCGATTCAACCCTCGAGGAACTCCGTCAGCTGGTGATCAACGAGCAGTATTCGCGCATTCCCGCCTTCGAAAAGAACATCGACCAGATCACCGGTTTCGTCCATGTCCGGGACATGTTCGAGCTCGAAGAGGAGGACCGCGCCAGGCGCCTGGTGCGGGAACTGGTGCGCCCCGTTCCGTTCGTGCCGGAAACCAAGCCGGTAAGCGACCTGATGCGGCACATGCAGCAGGAAAACACCCACATGGTGATCGTGGTGGACGAGTATGGCAACACCGCCGGCCTGGCGACCATGGAGGATCTGCTCGAAGTGATCATCGGCGAGATCCGCGACGAACACGAGCCGAGCACCGATGTGATGGACGACGGGCGCGGCGGCTTCATCGTCGCCGGTAATTTCGACCTCGACCGCGTGGCCGACCTGCTCGAATCGTTCCACCGCGAAGAGGACGTTGAATCGACCACCGTGGGCGGCCTGGTCAGCGAGTGGCTGGGACGCGTGCCGAAGCCCGGCGAACTGGTGGACCGCGACGGCATTCGCGTAGAAGTGCTGGCCTCCGACGAATGGCGCGTCGAGCAGGTTCGCATCAGCAAGTCCCAGGCGGTGACGCATGAGTGAACCGTTCCGATCCGGATTCGTCTCCCTGATCGGGCGGCCCAACGTCGGCAAATCGACGCTGCTCAACGCCCTGGTCGGCCAGAAGCTGGCGATCGTCGCGGACAAGCCGCAAACCACGCGCACTTCGATACAGGGCGTGCTCACCGTTCCCGGCGCACAGATCGTGTTTCTCGACACGCCGGGCATCCACCGCGCCGATACGGCCTTGAACAAGCGCCTCATGGATGCGGTGAGGGCTGCGGTGGAGGAGCGCGACCTGCTGCTGCTGCTCGCCGATGTCAGCCGCCCTCTCGGCAAGGAAGACCGCCAGGCCATCGATCTGGCGCGCAAGAGCCAGGCGCCCGTGGTGCTGGTACTCAACAAGATCGACCTGGTAAAAGATAAATCGTTGCTCCTCCCGATGATCGATCAGTATCGCGCCGCCTTCGAGTTCGCTGGTTATGTGCCCGTCTCGGCGACTAAGGGCCAAGGCCTCGACGAGTTGAAGAAGGTCATCCTGCAACACCTTCCGGAAGGCCCGGCTTATTTCCCCGAGGACCACGTCACCGACCAGCCTGAGCGGTTTCTTGCCGCCGAGCTGATTCGCGAAAAAATTCTCCAGGCGACCCGCCAGGAGGTGCCGCACTCGATCGCGGTGATTGTGGATCAGTGGGAAGAGGCCGGGCGGCTCACGCGAATCTTCGCCACGATCCGCGTCGAGAGGGCCGGCCAGAAAGCCATCGTCATCGGTACCAGGGGCGCCATGCTGAAGAAGATCGGCACCCTGGCCCGGAAGGAAATGGAGTGGTTGTTCGGCGTAAAAATCTATCTTGACCTGCACGTCCGCGTGCAGCCCGGATGGCGCGACAAGGCCGCGTTCTTAAATGCGCTCGACTGGCGTACAATGGCCGGAGACGATGATGGTTAAATTATTCGCTCTCTCGATGGCTCTCATCATGCTGGCCGCCGCCTGCCTCGCCGCGGAAAAAGCTGCGACCGACGACGTGATCTACGATCAGGTTCGCATCAAGCTCTCCGGTGACCCAGTAGCCAAAGGCGGTGCCTTCAATGTCGACGTCAAGCAGGGAGTGGTTACCCTCACCGGCGTGGCCGAGACCGAACAGCAAAAGGAACGGGCCGGCAAGTTGACGAAGAAGGTGAACGGCGTCAAGCAGGTGGTCAACAACCTCACCGTCGCCAAAGGCGGTAAGTGACCGGCGCCCGAGGCGGCCAATGAACGTCGCCGGAGGCAGCAGGTGATGCGCGCCGCGCGCTGGGGCGCCGCGGCTGCGGTCTTAGCGCCCGTCTTGCTGGCGCAGGACTCGGCGCACTTTGAACTGCAGCTGCTGGGCAAGGGCTATACCTATACCGACGGCCCCGCCTGGTCCAAAGACGGCTTCCTGGTCTTCAGCGACACCCCGGCCGACCGGCTGCTCAAATGGGTGCCCGGCCAGGATCCGCAGGTCTATCGTGAAAACGTGCTCGGGCCCGCCGGTAACGCATTCGACGCCCAGGGCCGTCTGTACACTTGCGAGACCAGGGCCAGGCGCGTCACGCGCACCGACCGGAAAGGCGCCATCGAGGTGCTGGCGGACCGCTGGGATGGCAAGCGTTTGAACGCTCCGAACGATATCGTGGTGAGCCGCAACGACCACGTTTATTTCACCGACCCCGCCTTCGGCAGCCAGGCCGACCATCGCGAGTTGGACTTCTACGGCGTGTACCACATCCCGCCAAAAGGGCCACTCGAAATCGTGGCCAAGCTTGCCAGCAGGCCCAATGGAATTGCGCTCTCGCTCAATGGCCGCGTATTGTACGTCACCGATTCGGACCACCGCAGCGTGCTGGCCTACGATCTGGATCACACTGGCCAGCCCGCCAGCCAGCACACGCTCGTGGAAAATACCGGAGCCGTGCCGGACGGCATCCGCGCGGATGAGAAAGGCAATCTGTACGTCGCTGCGCGCGGGATTCTGGTGTACAGCGCTGCGGGCCAGTTGCTCGATACCATCCCGGTGAGCGATCCGCCCTCTAACTGCGGGTTCGGTGAAGCCGACGGCCAATCGATGTTCATCACTGCCCGGCGCAACGTGTATCGCGTCCGCGTACTGATCAAGGGAGCCGGTTTCGATGAGCGCCGGTGACCAGTCCGCCGTGGCGCAGGCTGTCCAGCCTGCTGTGTCGAGAGTCATCTCGACATTTCTTGGTCCGCGCAGCTCTCTCCCAAACGCGGCGCCTGGATTGCATGACCACGAGACCTAAGACCACCCCAAAACCGCCGGCGGGCGCGCGCGGCTCCGATTGGAGCCACGACCGTGAGGGAGTGGTTCGCCCGAAGACCGCGACACCACCTGGAAGAAACGGGGAAAGTAAGGACGACCGCCGCTATCCCCAGCGGCCGATCATTGGGGTCGGCGCGCTAATCTTTCGACGCGGCCGTATTTTGATGGCGCAGCGGGGCAAGGAGCCGCTGAAAGGCGTGTGGTCGCTGCCCGGCGGCGCCCTCGAGATCGGCGAGTCGCTCGACGCAGCCATTCGCCGCGAGGTCCGCGAGGAGACCGGCCTGGAAGTGAAGCCGCTGAGAGTCTTCGAGATTTTCGAGCGCATCCTGCGCGATTCGCGGGGCGCACCGGAATATCACTACGTCTTGATCGATTACATTTGCGGCGCGATCGGCGGCGACCTGCGCGCCGGCGACGATGTGTGCCGCGTGGAATGGGTGCTGCAGCGTGACTTGCCGAAATTGGAAATCACGGCAGGCACGCTGGCGGTGATCAGAAGAGCCTTCAAAGTCCGAGGTAGGACAGACGATCGGTCCTTGTCGTCTGTCAGTACGTCGCGCTCCAGTACAACGTGACGAGCAAGAAAACCACAGGGATGTAGACGTACACCAAGCTCATGCCTTTTCGAGTCGAAGCCATGACCCCCGACGACTGGCCCACGGTGCTTGCAATATACGAAGAGGGCCTGGCCACTGGCCTGGCGAGCTTTGAAGTCGCTGCTCCTTTGTGGGAGGAATGGGATCAAGCGCGATTGCCTCATTCGCGATTGGTGGCGCGGGACGTCACGGTTCTCGGCTGGGCCGCGCTAAGTGCTGTCTCGCGGCGCGCCTGTTATGCGGGCGTCGCGGAAGTCACGATCTATGTGGCGGCTGCAGCGCGAGGACGCGGCGTCGGCCGGGTTCTGCTGGAGAAGCTGGTCGAGTCCGCCGAGGCCCACGGGATCTGGACCTTGCAGGGCGCCACGTTTGCGGAGAACGCGGCCAGCCTGGCGCTTCAGGCGCGTTGCGGCTTTCGGGTTATGGGGCGGCGGGAGCGCATCGCCAGGCGCAACGGCGTGTGGCGCGATACGATACTGACTGAACGACGCAGCAAGAGAGTTGGAGTGGACTAGGTATGCGATTTTGTGGCCGCCGTGGCGCCTGGTCGCGCGACTCGCGGGCGAGGCCTGCCTCGCCCCTACTAGAAAGAACGCGAAATGCGAGACAACGTCCGGCCGCACACTGTAGGGGCCGGGCATGCCCGGCCCGCCTGCCCGCCGTAACGCCCTCTGCATTCCCGGGATTCGACTCTTGAAAACCAGCGCTGACGTGCTCGAATTCGAACCTCTCCGCCAGCTCGTGGGGCGTCACGTGGCGAGCCCGATGGGGCGCCGCGAGCTGGAAAAGGTCGAACCGCACGCAGACCGCGATCGCCTGCTCGAAGACCTGGCCGAAGCCGGGGAAGCCATCGAGTATCTTCGTTCCGCGGCGCGCCCGCAGCAGACTGGCCGGGGCGCAGCCATTCGCATCGATTTCGGCGGCCTGCCCGACGTCGAGCCGGCTGTCCAGAAACTGCACATCGAAGGCGCCGGCCTGGAGCCCAAGGAGATCTACGACCTTTTTGCGCTGCTCGACCGGGCGGCGGACGCCAAGTCCGTGCTCAGCGCCGCATCGGGCCGCTTCCAGCGCCTGGGGGTGCGCGGCCAGTCGATCGGCGATTTTCGCGCCCTCCTTCAGGACCTGGAAGGTAAAATCCTGCCCGACGGCACGGTCGCCGATCACGCCAGCGTCGCGCTCGCCAGGCTGCGCCGCGAAATGGAGCGGCAGAAGAAGGCGATCCAGGAATCGCTCGAGCGCTTCCTCAAAGCACACCGTGAGGAAGGCATCCTCCAGGAGGAGTTCGTCACCATCCGCAATGAGCGTTTCGTGGTGCCGGTGATCGCGGGCCAGCGGCGCAAGCTGGATGGCGTGATTCACGGCGCCAGTTCCAGCGGACATACCTTGTTCGTCGAGCCGCTCGAGACCATCGACCTCAACAACGAGCTGGTGAGGCTCGTCGAGGAGGAAGCTCGCGAAGTCCACCGCATCCTGCTCGAGATGACGGACCGGCTGCGCGGCCACGCCGATTCCATCCGCCAGACACTCCAGGTGATGGCGGAGCTGGACCTGATCTTCGCCAAGGCGCGCTTCGCCATCGAATTCGACTGCGTCATCCCGCGTTTTGGCGACCGCCTTCTGCTGCGTGACGCCCGCCACCCGCTGCTGGAGGACGTGCTCCGCCGCCGCCAGCGCAAGCCCGTGCCGGTCTCCCTGGAACTGGCGCGCGAGCGCCGCACGCTGCTCATCAGCGGCCCCAACACTGGGGGCAAGACCGTGACTCTCAAGACGGTCGGGCTGCTCAGCCTGATGGCGCAGGCCGCCCTGCCCGTGCCCGCGCTGGAAGCTGAATTCCCGGTATTCGAACAGGTGCTGGCCGATATCGGCGATTACCAGTCGATCCAGGAAAACCTCAGCACCTTCTCGGCGCACGTCTCGAACATCCGCGAAATGGCCCTCGACGTGACGCCCGGCACGCTGGTGCTGCTCGACGAGCTGGGCGCTGCCACCGACCCGGAGGAGGGCGGCGCGCTGGGCGTGGCGGTGGTGGACCACTTCCGCGCGGCCGGCGCATTCACCATCGTCTCCACCCATCTGATGGCGCTCAAGATCTACGGCGCTTCCACGGACGGCGTGGTGAATGGATCGATGGGCTTCGACGAAGACACCTTCGAGCCTACCTTTCATCTGCAACTCGGGCTGCCCGGAAAGTCGGCCGGCCTGGAGATCGCCACCCGCCTGGGAATGCCCGAAGACATCATGCGCCGCGCACGGGTCTCGTTAAGCGATCGCGAGCGCGATGTGACGCGATTCCTCAGCGAACTCGACCGTCGCGTGCGGGAGAACCAGGCGCTCGAGCAGAGCCTGCGCGAAAAACTCCTTGCGCAGGAGCGCGGTGAGAAAGAGATCGCGCGCGAGTGGGAGCGGCGCGAGACCGCCAAGCTCAAGGAACTGGAACGCCGCACCGAGGAGGCTCTGGCGAAGTTTGACGAGCACGCGCGGGAAACGATCGAGAAGATCGCGCAAGCGGGCGACCGCCGCAAGGCGGAGCAGGACGCACAGAGGCGCGTGGCCAAAGCCAAACGCGAGCTGCGCGAAGATTTCGAGACAACCGTCCTAGCCACCGAGGATGATGCGCGGCAGGACCGCATCCAGCCGCTGCGCATTTCCGAGGGCGCGCGGGTGCGGCTCAAGAACGTTCGCGAGCCGGCTCGCGTGAGCCGGTTTCTGGCCAACGACCGCATCGAAGTCGAAGCCGGATTCCTCCGCTTGCAGATCTCGCGCGACGACGTGATCGAGGTGCTCCCGGAGAGCGGCGGCGCGGCCGGCAAGCTGCCGCAGGGCGTGACGTACAAGCCGGCGCCCCAGCTGACGCCCGCCTTCCAGGAGATCAATGTGATCGGCCGCCACGCCGAGGAAGCACGCGACGCGGTGGATGAATTCCTGGACCGCGCCGTGATGGCCACCGCTTCTCGGGTTCGAATCGTGCACGGCCACGGCATGGGCGTGCTGCGCAAGACCATTCAGGAACTGCTCAGCAGCCATCCGCACGT